>JBKJOD010000195.1:0-13149 GCA_046593245.1 Phycisphaerales bacterium | reverse complement strand
GCAGGTCGATCGAATAGGCCTCCATGCCGGATCTCCTTCTTGATCCGACAACTCTGCCCACAATCCCGGCCCGCGCCAGGAAAATCGCGCTACGAAGTCAAAGAAACCGCTCTAGGACGCAGTTGGAACGCAGGAGTTCCGGGATTCGCTCCGGGGGGCATCGCTCATCCTGCTCGCGAGACAAAAACAAGCACGCCCCGCACAACGTGTGCGCGGGGCGTGGGAGAAGAGCGATCTGCTGCGGGCGGCTTATGGGCAGCCGGCGAACCAGGCGCTGAGGAAATCGAAGATGTCCTGGACGGTGATGCCGTTCATGTGATTGAAATCGGCGGTCGGCGTCCCTGCAAACCAAGCGGTGAGGAAGTCGAAGATGTCCTGCACGGAAAGGCCGCCGCTGTGGTTGAAGTCCGCAGCACAGGTCGAGCCCTGCGTGAAGGTCAGGTCGTCGACCCAGACGGTGCCGTAGGACACGGGAGCGGGGGTGCCGCCTTCGGGGAAGATGTCAAAGCGGAGGGCCAGCAGCGTGGACTTGGCCGGATTCGGCGGGGGGATCCACGTGGGATCGGTGGGAATGTTGATCTCGGCCTGCGTGAGCGTGCGCGTCATCTGAACCCACTGGCCGTTCGTATGGATGCCCTTCTGGACGCCCTCGGGTGTCGTTACGTTGACGATCGTGCAACCGGGGAACGGAGCGGGGACTGGGGGCATACCGGTTGTCGCTTCGGGATCAACATCCAGCCACTCACGCGCGAAGAAAATGCCGGGGTTGTCGCCGTTGAGAAGCCCGAGCTTGATCCCGAATCGGGACTTGATCATCGGATCGCTGGCGGGAATGTTGAACCAGCAGGAGACCGTGATCGGTGCGCCGCTGGGCGGGTTGAAGTTGTATTGCGGCCAGTTGCGAGGGCTGTTCGGATTGGAAAAGTCGAGCTGATTCTCGGCGTGGACGGCTTGGAACTCCCCGTTCTGGCAGCCGGTGCTTCCGGGGAGGCGGATGCTGTGGGTGCCGCTGTGAGTGACAGTGGTTGGGGAGAGGCCGTCACCGATGATGCGGTACTGCGTGCAGTTGTATGTTCGGAAGCCAACGGGAGCGATCAAACCGAACGTGCCGAGATAGGGGTCCTCAGTTTCAAGATTGCCGTTGACGAGATTGGGAACCTGGGCCTGAGCGTTGCCCGCCAGACAGGCGACCAGCAGTGAGGCGAGACAGAATGCGTTCTTGAGCATGGAACGAACCTCCGTTGAAAAAGCCCTTCGCGGGGCGGAGCATCGCGGGTTCTGAAGGTGACACGCAGAGCGAAAATCGCCCAACACGTAACCGCTTACATTGTGCATCAAGTTGCCCGGATGGCAAGTTGGAAATGGGTAATGTGCGAGAATCTTGGGGTTGAGGGTATACCCCGACTTTCCGCGACCAGATATCCACGGGATTCGCTCTCTGAGCATCACTCATCCCGAACGTGTGAGCGCTATTTGATGCCCTCGGTGGCGACGCTCTGCACGAAGGTTCGCTGCGTAAGCATGAAGAGGATGACCAGCGGGGAGATCATGATCGTGCTGGCGGCCATGAGCAGGTTCCACGGAGTGTTGCCCGCTTGGGACTGGTAGAGCTGCAGGCCCAGGGCGAGGGTGAACTGGTCGCGATCGGTGAGGAAGATGAGCGGGCCGACGAAGTCGTTCCAGACGTAAATGAAGTGGAAGAGCGCGACGACGGCGAGGGCGGGCTTGCTCAGCGGGAGGATGATGCGCCAGAAGATGGACCAGTGCGAGCAGCCGTCCAGCCGCGCGGCCTCGTCGAGCTGCGTGGGGATCGTCATGAAAAACTGGCGGAGCAGAAAAATGTTGAACGCGCTGCCAAACCACGCGGGGACCCAGAGGGGCTTGAGGGAGTTGTTCCAGCCCAGGTCCCGGAAGATGATGTAGAGCGGGACCATGAGGACGGGGAAAGGGATCATCATGGTGGCGAGGATGAGGAAGAAGACCAGGCCGCGGCCACGCCACTGGATGCGGGAGAGGCCATAGGCGACGACCGCGCTGGAAAGTGTCATGCCGATCACGCCGAGGATCGCGACGATGAGCGTGTTGCGGAGGTAGAGAGGGAAGCGGATGGTGCGGTCGTTCCAGACGCTGGAGTAGTTGGCCGCGGCGTGGGTGAGGGTGCTCGACGCGGGCTCGGGGAGAAGATGAATCTCGCCGGAAGCGGCTTGCACCTCGGGCTTGATGGAGGTGGAGAGCATCCACACCAGCGGGGCAAGGAAGGCGATGGCGATGAGAATGAGCGCAAGGTGCCTGAGCACCACCAAGGGTGGGTTGTGCGTGCTTGGGTTGGAAGCGCGATTGGACACGAGGCAGAGTTCTCACAAGCGGGAGTAGTGGACAAGTTTGCGACCGACCATCAGCAGCACTCCGGTGAGCGCGAGGACGACGACGAGTTGAAGCCAGGCCATGGCGGAGGCGTAGCCCATTTTGCCGTACACAAAGGCGTTTTCGTAGAGGTACATGGAGTAATAGTGGCCCGCGGGGTTCTGGCCGTCCGGGCGGCGGAAGATGACATAGGGCACGGCAAAGATCTGCACCGCGGAAATGGTGAGCGAGATGACGTTGAAGAGGATCGCGGGGGAGATCATCGGAAGCGTCACGTGCAGGAAGCGGCGCGGTGCGTTCATGCCGTCGATAGTCGCGGCCTCATAGAGCTGCTGCGGAACATCCTGCATCGCGGCGATGTAGATGACCACGCCCTGACCGACGCTCCAGAGAGACATCAGGACCATGGAGACGGGCACCCAGTTCTGATCGACGACCCACGCTGGGCCGCGGATGTGCAGGATGGCGAGGAGTTTGTTGATGAGCCCGTACTCGCCGTTGAAGAGCCAGAACCACACCATGGCGGAGGCGATGAGCGGGACGAGGGTGGGGATAAAAATGGCGGCGCGATAGAGCGAAGTCATGCGGCCGCGTCCCGCGAGCATGGCGGCCAGAAGCAGCGCAACCAGCGTGTACAGCGGGATGGAGAACGCGGAGTAGATCGCGGTGTTCTTGACGACGCGGACGAAGGTCGGGTCGGCGAAGAGGTCTGTGTAGTTGCCGGTGCCGCGCCAGAGCGGGGGCTCCAAGAGCGGATAGTCGGTGAACGAGTAATACAGCGACATCAGCATCGGCGCGAAGACGAAGAGCGAGGAGCCGATGAGCCACGGGCTGGACCAGAGCAGTCCGGTGAAGAGATTGCGGCGGCTGGCGCGACGCTCGGCGCTCCCGGAAACCGGCGATGGTGATGGCTTTGTGGCGGTGTGCGGAACGGCGGTCATGTCGCCCCCCCACTGCCACCAGTGCGGCCGCTGCTTGCAGGCCCGGGGCCGTATCGGCGGAGCTGTTGATCGGCGGAGCGATCCAGCAGTGATTGGATGCGAAGTTGCAGATCACCGAGCGCGGCGGCGGGCGTGGCGTCCAAGCGCCAGAGACGCTGCACCTGAGTATCAAACTCATCCTTGAACTGCTGCCAGATGCGTGTGCGCGGCGGAACGTACGCGCCGGGACTCTTGAAGATGTCGTAGTGAACGCGGATGCCGCGGTTGGGGTGGCTCGCGAGGAAGGACTCGCTGACTTTGGCCAGCGGCGAGGGCTTGCAGTGAGCAGTAGCGAGCTGCTCGGTGTTGTCCTGACGCTGTGTGAACGCGATGAACTCCATCGCGGCGTCGGGATTCTTCGCGCCGCGCGGGATGACGAGGACATCGGTATCAATCAGGCCGACGGGTGCGTCGGCGGGCGCGCCGGCAACGGTCGGGAAGGGCGCAACTCCGTAGTCGTGGTCCGGCTTGAAGGCCTGGATGAGATTGGCGATCCACGGGCCCTGGATAATCATCGCAACTTTGCCGGTCAGAAACGGGTTCTCCGGCGTGAAGTAGTTGCCGAAGCTCTCGGCGAAGGTCTTGAGCCGCTCGATGCCCAGATCGCGGGCGTATGTCTGCATCCACTCCATGGCGCGGAGGCACTCGGGCGAGTTGATGGTGGCTTTGTTTGTCGCTTCGTCGTAGATCCGCCCGCCGAAGTGATTGGCCCAGAGCCAGGACCACCAGCCGGGCTCACGATGCAGAAACCCGACGCGCTCGAGCTTGCCTGACGCATCTCGCTTGATCAGCTTGGTGTGCATCGCGTCCAGCTCGGCGATGGTGCGGGGCGGATGATCGGGATCCAGGCCGGCATCGCGAAAGGCGGCTCGGTTGTAATACAGCGCGACCGACCCCGCGGTGTTCACAGTCGCCCACCAGCCGCCGCGGTGGGTCATCACGCGGCGTACGCCGGGCGTGTATTGATCCAGCGAGAGCCCCGCCGCGGGGGCACGCTGGTCCAGCGGCAGGATCGCACCGGACTCGGCATAAGCGGGGACATTCAGCGAATACAGCCCGATGAGGTCGGGTGGGTTTCCGCCCGCGATGGAAACCAAGGACTTTTGACCGATGTCGCTGACAACGAGGTACCGCACCCAGATCCGTGATTGGGATGTGTTGAACGCGGAGACGATGCGTTCCATCGCATCTCCCTCATGGCGCGTCCATTTTTCCCAGTAGTCCAGAACGATGCGCCCGGAGGGAATGTCCTGGCGACCTCGCGGGCCAAGGAGAGCAAAGCCGGCCGCGCCTGCGACCATGGCTCCAAGCGCGGCCCGGCGCGTAAGTGCGAGGCCGGAGCCGGGAGTGTGTGCGGGAGTCACCATGCGGCGAGCGGATTATCTACGAGCAGGAGCGGCCGCGGCGGGAGGGGCGGAGGGCGTGGCTGGGGCGTCGTTGCGAGCAACATCATCATTGATGCGCTGGACGGTTTCCTTCCAGGCGTCAACGGGAAACCCGTTGGCCTTGCCGGTTTTGGGGTTGATGAGCCCTTGGTTGGGGTCAATCGGAGGGGCTCGCATATAGAGCTCCTTCTCCATCACGCCGCGGGGGATTTGCCAGGTGTCGCCGGTCTCGGAATCGCGGAGCGTCACCAGCTCGGTGAGCTGGGCGACCTCGGTCCTGGCGGTGAGGCGCATGTACAACATGCCAGCGGCGAAGATCATGAGAACAGCCGCGAAGCCCCAACCGACCATGGGGTTCTGCTGCATGAATGCACGGAACTTGTTCAATGTGTCCCTTTCGAGCGTCACGAGCGTTCAGTTGCCGATGCCCCAGTTGTAGAACGGACCCGGGTTTCGATAGCGATCCGTGGCCGTGGAGGGGAGAGCTTTGTACCAAGGGAAGCCGCGAACGGACTGGTCGCCGAAGAGCATGTAGATTTCGTTGCCGCGCTGCAGAATGCCGTTCTGACTACCGTTAGCGCGATCGGTCTTGGTCTTGCCGGAGTGGCGGGGAACCTCGTCATAGGCATCAGCGATCCAGACGAAGGCATCCGGGAACTTCACCCGGTTGTAGCGTTTGCCGGCAACGGGAACGGAATCATTGAACCAGTATTCGGTGTATGAGGGCGGATTGGTGGCATCGACCACCACACCACCGATCATCGCGAGATCGGCCTGATCCGGATCGGGATCGATGAAGACACGCCCGCCAAGCACTTCGGTGTACAGCCGGACTTGCGGATCAATCACGGATGTGCCGCCGAACGCGCGCGGGCATTTGTAGACCTTGGTGCGCCCATCGCCGCAATAGTCGGCGAGCGCGCGGGGCGCGACCCAGTGGTCGAGCCGATTCGGGCGATATCGCAGATTGAACCAGTATGGATCTTTCTGGTCATCCATGTACATCTGCGTGGCCAGACCGATCTGGCGGAGGTTGTTCTTGCAAATGATGTCGCGGGCGGTATCACGCGCGCTGCTCAGCGATGGAAGCAGGATGGAGACCAGCAGCGCGATGATCGCAATGACCACGAGGAGTTCGATGAGCGTGAACGCGCGGCGACAGGCGGCAACAGGCGTGGGAGTGGTCGTGCGACTGGGCATGGGGTCAATCCCTTCGATCGTGGTTGGCGTGGTGTCCGGCGGGAGCGGCGGCGGTCCGTGCCGGCGTGCCCGACCCCCCCGCTGCGCTGATGTGCAAGCCCCAGGAGACGGTGATGTTCAGAACCTTTGCGGAGCCGAAGTCGCTCTCGCGGAGAAGAGTGCCAGAATGCTCGCGCCCGTTGATGGTGATGCGGGCGGGCATCGCGGAAACAAACTGCGCGGCGTCGAAGGAGAGGTTCACGGTGCGGCCGCGCCAGAGACGGGTGGCCGAGACCTGGCCCATCGCCGCGAATGGGCAAGGGTCTATACGCAGGCCGTCGAACTCCGGACGCATTCCGAGGATCCATTCCAGCGAAACGCGGTTGAGCCACGCCGCGGAGCCGGTGTACCACGTCCAACCGGCCTTGCCGGGGGTGGAGGAGTCCGGGCCATCGACGTTGCCGGGCGTGACGTATGGCTCGGCGCGGTACGCCTCGGCGTCCTTGGCGCGTAATGGGGGCGAGACCGACAGCCAGATTTTCTCGACGGCGCGAACATCGCGGCGCTTGCACGCGGCGGCCAGCGCCCAAGTCGCGGCGTGCATGTATACGCCGCCGTTCTCGCGCAGGCCCGGGGCGTAGCGGGTGATGTAGCCAATCGTCGGGTCCGGCTCGGTGTACGCGGGATACGAGAGCAAGGGACCCATGAACTGCAGCAGGTGCTGCTTGACGCTCGCCCACGCGGCATCTTCGCGCTCCTGCGGGGCGGTTTCGGAGAGAATGGCCCAGGTCTGGGTGTTCAGGAAGATGCGGCCTTCTTCGTTGGTGGCGGTGCCGATCCAGCGGCCGTCATCACGGGTGGCGGCGCGATACCACTGGCCGCCGGAATCCCCATCCCAGGCATGATCGTTGATGGATTTGATCAGCGTGTCACGATGCGTGAGATACTCGGCGGCGAGCTGGGTGTTCGGACCGGAAGCGCCGCCCTTGGAAACCACATGGCCGAACTCTTGGAGCAGATGAGCAAGCCACTGCGCGAGCCAGACGCTCTCGCCCTTGCCGCCGACACCCATTGCCGAGAGGCCGTCGTTCCAGTCGCAGGAGCCGATGAGCGGAAGGCCGCGCTCGCTGTGGCGAGCGAGCGAGCGAGCGATGGAGCGCGTGCAGTGATCGAGGATCGTGCTGCCCGCCGCGTCATCAACGAACGGTGCCTTGACATCGAGAATGGCCCAGTCGCCGGTTTCCTTGATGTATTGCACGACAAGGAACGGCAGCCAGAGGTAGTCGTCGCTGCACGCGGTGCGCAGGCCGAACTCGGCGAGCGGATGCCACCAGTGATACACACTGCCATCGGCGAACTGGTGCGCGGCGTGCAGCAGAATCTGATCACGGGTCTTGGAGGGATCGCGCGGCAACCAGACCTGACTGTCCTGAAGCTGATCGCGGAAGCCGAACGCACCGGACTGCTGGTAGTAGCCCGTGCGCCCCCAGAGCCGACCGGAGATCGCCTGATACGGGAGCCATGTGTTGTTGAGCAGATCGAAGTCGGGGAGTGCCGTTTGCACCGTGGAAGGCGCGAGAATGGCATCCCACTTCTTTTCAATGCCCGCGATGACGGCGTCGGCGGCCTGAATCGTGGTGTATCGCTCCAGCAGATCCTGCACGGTGCGCTCATCGGCGGCGATAGTGAGCGTGTAGACGAAGGTGGCGGAGGCGCCGGCGGCGAGGGTGATGTCGCCACCGAGGGCCGCGCTGGCGTCGCCGAAGCGACCGAAGACGTTCTTGTCCGTCGGCTGCGGCACGCGCTTGGCGGTCATGACTTCGGGATTGGCGGCGGAGGTGTTGCGGCCCGTGAACGCGCCCTTGTCGGCGATGGCGAGGTTGCTTGTGAAGGGTGCCCCCCCCACTGCATGGCCCGCGACATACGGCCAGGGCTTGTTCCAGTGCTCGCGCTCGTCCTTGCTCGGGACATCCCACATGTTTTTTCGGGCGATGATGGCGCGGCGTTTGGCATCATGCTTGGTGGTGATGAAGAGTTTGTGGAACTCACGCTTGGAGTCTGGAGCGACGCCGCAGTTCCACTCGAAGAACGAGGACATGCGCAACGAGCGGGCGCGGCCGGAGGTGTTCTTCAGCGTGACTCGCCAGACCTCAACGGGCTCATCGGGAGCAACCGCGAGCGTCCACTCGACGGCGATGCCGGAGTATTCGGTGGAGAAGGTGGTGCGACCTTGCGTGTGTTCACACTGATAGCGTGTGAAAGCGGGCAGACAGGGGGCGGGCGCGGCGGACCAGACCTCGCCGGAATCCAGATCGGAGATGTACAGGAAGCGACCCTTCTCATCGCGGATCAGGTCCATCTCCCAGCGGGTGAGGACGTTGAGCTGGCTGTTGTTCAGCCAACTGAAGCCGCCGCCATTCTGGCTGACGACCAACCCGTAGTGTCCATTGGAGATGACGTTGACCCAGGGCGTGGGCGTACGGGAATCGCTGATGGCGAACCGCTTGCCGGAGGGGTCAAAAGTGCCGAACGAGTTGGAGAGCGGGTGGTTGGTCACGGGTTTGAAACGCTCGCGGTACAGAGGTGCGAGAGGGGGGTGAAGAGCCGGAACCAGGCGAACACTTGATCCTGGTGCAAACGCTTACATGGTTACTATGCCTCGGTTCCGTGTTCGCGTCAAATTGGAAGCAGATCGTGTGTTGACAACTTCTGAATATCTGACTTGCACCGCCTCTTCCAGGGGGTCTGGAGTCCGACAGCGGATGCGATCAGAGCGAAGCCCTGAAAAAAAAAGGGCGTCCACACATGGTGCGGACGCCCTCGAAACGTGCGAATGAACCGAGGACCGACCGGATTAGCGGCGGCGACGGCGAGCGGCGAGGAGGCCGCCCATACCGAGCACTGCGGCGCTGGCCGGAGCGGGGATGGCGAGCGTGGTGTTGGTGTACAGCACGTCCTTGGTGTAGCCGGGTGCAACGGGGAAGTTGTTGGGGCCCTGGGCGAAGACGCCGACATAGGTACCAGCGAGAATCGTCGGGTCACCCATGGCAAGACGGCCGGTGAACACGCCGTTCACGCCGAAGTTCATGGTGGAGCCGGAGACGCTGGTCTCGTAGATCATGGTCATGTGATAGGTCGTACCGGTGGTGATCGCCGGCCACGGGTGGGCGTTGCCACCGTTGAAGGGGTTGTTGTTGGCAAAGAAGGGGTTGGTGCCGCCGAACGCGGCGATTTCACCATCGGGAACGCGAATGTGGAAGTCGCCGGTGTTGGCGCCAGCGGAGCTGGGCAAGTTGGGGGCGGTTCCGAGCGTAAAGCCGGCCTCGGTGGCGAAGCTGTTGCTGTTGATGGTGACATCGGTGTCAACTTGGAAGCTCTGGTTCGGATTGAACTGATAGGGAGCACCGTTCACGGCGAGGAAGCCGATGTTGCGGGTGGCGTAGCCGGTCGTGGAGGTGTAACCGGACTCTTGGATGCGGTAGGACGGAAGGCCGCCGTTGGTGATGACCGGAGTGGAACCGGAGTAGTCGCCGAACCAACGGTCATACGTGGCGAAGGAGTTGACGGACGAGAAAAGATCGGCCTGGGCAGCGCTCGAGGCCCCCAGCCCGGCCAAAACGGCAGCGAAAGCGAACACCTTGTTCATGTGGTACCTCTCTCAAACTCTCCGAGATCGCGGGGACGGTCGAAGAGACCGAAGAAACACCCGGACCGCTGGATGATAACGCTTACACCGTACCTCGCGTTTACGTATCGTGCAAGCGTTTTCTTTACGATTTTTCCCGGTTCCGGGTGGGGACGGCCAAATCCGGGTTACTTGGGGGCGATCGCCCAGCCCAGTCGGGCCGCCGCGGCTTTGGCCTCCGGAGAACCACTGAAAAGCCGCCAGATCAGGCCGGAGCGTGCATTTTCCAAGGCGAGCACGAGCGGGCCTTGGTCGATGGCGACGCAGTCGGGGGCGGTCCAGCCCTTGCCTAAGTTGAAGGAATCTCGGAAACCGAAATCCATCAGAGCCGAGCCGCGTAAGCCGCCGGGTGCGCTCAATGAGTCCCCAGACTCCGAGGGCGTACGACCTTCGGCACTGATCGGAGGTTCGCGCCACACGATCGGCTCACCACCGGGCAGTTTCAGGCCCCGGTAGTGGCGGAGCGCGGCGAGCGAAACAGCGGGATCAAACATGATGGCACACCCCGCCGCATACGGCGCGATCGTGCCATCGCCCAGATCGTTCTTGGGAGCAAAGTCCGCGTAGTCGACTTGTGGCAGTTGGTCGGAGAGCGCAATGCGTGTCGGGTAGATGCCCGGAACGCAGTAGCCGGTCGGGCAATCGCAGGCACTCAGCCCCCACGAGTCCGCACCGAAGGCGGGATTCGTAGCACCGTCTTCGATCGCTTTGGCGCGATGAAAGTTCACGGCGCGGCGGGAGTTTTCCCACCAGTCCACGCTGGGGCGATGCGTTGCGCCGCTTGCCGCGGGGTTGTCGGGGCCTTGGTGCGCGTAGTCGATGAAGCAGTGCGCGAAGAAGTGCGTGAAGAGGGCACCGGACCAGGGGAACCAGACGTGGACACCCGAGCCGTTGTGGTCGCCCAGCATCCGTCGGAGGCGGTAGTAAATTGATGGATCGACGCGGTGTGATTCGAGCGGCGCGGCGGCGGCGAGGAAGCACACGAGACGTTGCTCATCACCGGCATCCGCCCAGGCATATGGAAGCAAGTTGCCGTCGCCGGTGGGGTTCTTGAAGTTTTTGGGCTTCCACCCCAGCGAGATAAACCCCTTCAGATAGGGCTCATTTTTGCGGGGTTCGTTGATGACGAAGAAGGCCCAGTCGGCCGCGGCGAACAGCCGGGCGGCACGCTCGCGGGCTTCACCGCCGAAACGCTCACCGGAAACGAGGATGCCAGCGAAGAGGATTGCCGAGTCAATGGTGCTAACGGCATCGTTGTTGATCGGCGCGGCGGTTCCGGGCTCGAGGAAGTGGTAGAACAGTCCGGCTTTGCGGTTGCTGGGGTTGGATTCGAGCGAGCGCAGAATCAACAGCGAGCGGTCGCGGCCTTGTTGCTCGGTGATCCAGCCACGCGCGACAGCGGCGGGGATCGCGGCGAGCTGAAAGCCCACACCAGCGATGCTGATCATTTTGGTGCTGGTGCGATCGCGGACCATGCCAGTGACATCATCGCAGCAGGTCCAGAGATAGAGAAAGGACGCGCGCTCGATCTCCTCGAGCAAGCGGTCGTCTTCGGTGTTGAACTGGAAGGGTGGTCGGGGCTGGCCGGGGGGTGAAGCGATGGTCCAGTCGGAACTTTGAGCGAGCGTGCCGGCGGCGGGTTCGCGGCGCAGATCGACGGTTGAGTGTGTGGCGCAGGCGGAGAGCAACGTGGCGGACAGAATCGCGAGCAGGGAGAGTGTTCGCGAGCGTAAAACCGTGCTTGGCTGTTTCAACCGCTCCGACGTGCTTGAAGACTCGCACGTCGGTGGCACGGAGAAATCTGTTCTGTTTGAAGATGTAAGCCCTTGCATCATCGAATCTATGGTCGGTCCACGGTATCTTCCACCCCTGTGGCCCGTCGCACCCGCACATCGTCCGATTCAAGCTCCATTCCGGCCAATCGTGCCGCGTCGATGGAGGATGTGGCGCGAACGGCGGCCGTATCCACGGCGACGGTGAGCCGCGTGCTGAACACGCCGGAACTGGTTGCACCGGAAACACTGGATCGTGTGCACAAGGCGATCGCGCAGCTGGGGTATCGGCCCAACGTCTTCGCACAGGGTTTGACAACCAGGAAGAGCCATCTGCTGGGCATCCTGCTGCCGGACATCCACGGCGAGTTTTACTCGGAACTGATTCGCGGCGCAGACGCGGAGGCGCGGCGGCTCGGGTATAGCTTGCTGGTGGGCAGCGAAGGGCTTGCGGGGGATGGGGCTGGAAAACTGCCGCTCTTTTCGTCGAACATCTTCGGCTTCATCGCGGGTCTGGCGGTGATGATCACGGAGCCCAACGAGCAGCTCTGGGCGCAGGCACACGGGGCGGGGCTGCCGCTGGTGGTGATCGATGAAACGCTGCACGGCAATGGCGTGGACCGCGTGCTTGTGGACAATCGCGCCGGCACACTGGAAGCCATGCACGTGCTTCTTGCCAATACCGCACCCGAGCGATGCTACTTTCTGGGCGGCCCGAAGGAGAACTTTGACACGGCGGCGCGAGCGAAGGTGTTCGTCGAGGCGCTCGCCGCGCGGGGGCGAAAAGCAACCGCGGATCAGGTGCGATATGGGGAATACAGCGTGGAGTGGGGACAGCGGGCAGGAGAGGAGTTGTTCGGGGAGAGGGGACGAGGGACTGGGGGACGAAAGGGAGAAGGGGAGAAGGGGGGAAGGAGTGAAAGATCGAGTGGACCCATTGGAGTGCTGGCGGCAAATGATGAGATTGCGTTTGGGCTCTTGCAAGTCGCGAAGGATCTGGCCGTGGGTGTGCCCAGCGAGCTTCGCCTGATCGGCTTTGACGACACGCGGCTGGCCTCGCTGGTGCGCCCGCAGCTCAGCAGCGTCCGCGTCCCCATGGCCGAGGTCGGCGCCGCCGCGGTGCGAATGCTCGCCGAGCGTGTGCAGGAGCCGAAACGATCCACCACAACGACAACCCTGCCGACCAGGTTGGTGGTGCGGGGAACCAGTGGGTGAGGGGATGCGGTCCAGGAAGGATCGACCGGGACAGAGAAGTGCCGGAATCGCAACCATGCGTGCCGCGGCGTCCGCATTTCGCCTCGGTCGGGTGTGCGTAGGAGCGTGTCCGCACGCACATTGTCGTGGAGAAGAACACCGGCCATGACGATGCTGGCATGACCACTGCCGCTGTGCTTCGAAACGCGATTGGCGAGGGTCGCGTCGCGCTCTGGCACGCGACGGTTTCGGCCCGGGGCCATCATCACGTCTGGGATCTGTGTCTTTCTACTCCCGCCGCGGCGAGTTCACGCTGCATCAGGTGATGTGAGAGCGCATGCTCTCAACCACCGTTAGTTGCTCAGACGCGGGGCAATACGGCGGCCGGAATGATGAACGAGAAGGTTGAGCCAGCGTCGGGGGATGGGTTGGCGTCAACCCAGATGCGTCCCCCGTGGGCTTCCACGACGCGCTTGCAGAAAGTGAGCCCCAGCCCGGCGGACATGTGCGTGGTCGCGTCCGCGTTGACACGCTCGCCCTCGTTGAAGATGCGTTCCCGGTCGCTGCTGGCGATGCCGATTCCCGAGTCG
>JBKJOD010000176.1:0-11297 GCA_046593245.1 Phycisphaerales bacterium | reverse complement strand
CACTGGCCGGGGTTGGTTTCTGCGACAAGCGACACATCTTGCTGCACGCTCGCGGTGCCGAGAGTCACATCCACCTGCGCGTATGCCTTTCCGGGCTGCGCCACGCCCAAGTGGTACACGCCCGCAGGCGTGGCAGCGAACTGATACGTACCGCTGGCGCTCGTACGCGTCTCTCGGAAAAAGGCGAGGGAATCGTTGAAGAGCGTGACGCGCGCGTTCGCAACGGGAAGCCCCGAGGCCTGTATCGTGCCGCCGAGCTGCGCGGCGGCGGGGCGGACGAATCCGACAACGACACACGACGCCAAGGCCGACCAGACTGCGAACTGTACTCGTATTTGGCTTGCGGGCATGCCCTAAGTGTGCCTGTTCCTAGAGCGTTGGCAAGCGACGGCAGATGAATGCTTTGCGCGTGTGCGGCAATCTCACGCGGCATTTGCATGTGCTTGAGACGAAAATGCTGCACCGGGCATGGCGTGGGCACGGTCATGGGAGTGTTATTTCGGCCTCGCCGCGCCCCCCAACCCTCCCAGACGGCACGGGAATGCTGACGATCTTCACACACTCGACTTCTCGGGCAAGTCATTGCTGCGCGATTCCGATACCTCTGGCAGCACCGACACTCGGAGGTATTTGCACATGAGCCCGAACTCGCAACGATCGTTTGACCAGGTCAAGAACATCCTGGGCAAGCTGGACCGGAACATTGACGCCGCGCGACAGCGGCGATTGCAGGGGCCGACGCCCGTGCCCGCGCCGATCCCGATGCCGGTGCAGAACGTGCCGTCGCGTCCGGCACTGACGATCCCGATCGCGCCGGTGACACCGATGCCGACGTTTGGCTCAACGGCACCTGTGCGGAGCATCTACGGACGTGCCACGCCGATGCGCAACCACCAGACCGGGACCTGATCCGCGGATCGTTTCGCGGGCGACACTTGGACGTTTGTCTTTGGGTACATCGCCCATGATCAAGAAGTTTCGCAAGTTGTTCGGAGTTGAGGAGAAGCAGCGAGCGCACGCACCGGTGCCGCGTCGCGAGCGCACGGGTGCGGTATACGACCATCCACTCGTGAACCACTCGGTCATCGGACAGACGATGGTGATCACGGTGGTGGAGCGCGAGCTGAACGTGACATCCGCATCGGATGTCTGCTACGAGGTGCAGGAGCTGTACGCCAATCAGGCGGGGATTCGGCATCTGGTGCTGGACCTTGAGAACATCAAGTATGTGGACTCAGCGGGGCTGAACTGCATGGTTGAGCTGCTCGGCACGGTGAAGACGCGCCACGGGCGCATCGGCATCGCAGCAGCGACGCAGCATGTCGAGGTGCTCTTCAAGCTCACGCGGCTGGAACTGGTGTTCACGATCCGGCGGACGGTGCTCGAGGTCGTTGACGCAATCGAGCCACGGGGCTGAGTGCGGCGCATCCCGCTATTTTCTTGATTCAATCCACCGATCGATCTTCGCTTCCAGCGTGGGCAGCGGGATCGCGCCCGATCCGAGGACAGCGTCGTGGAAGGCGCGGACATCGAACTTGTCGCCAAGCGTCTTCTCTGCTCTCGCTCGGAGTTCGCTGATTTTGAGTTGGCCGATCTTGTAGGCGCACGCCTGGCCGGGCCAGGCGATGTAGCGATCGACCTCGCGCTCGATGTTCAGTGCGGAGAGGGATGTGTTTGCGAGCATGTAGTCGATGGCCTGCTGGCGCGGCCATTGCTTGGCGTGCATGCCGGTGTCTACGACGAGTCGCGTCGCACGCCACATCTCATAACTGAGGCGGCCGAAGTCGTCGTAAGGGTCGGCGTACATGGTGCGAACTCCGCCGCTGCGGGCGGGCTTTTTCGCATCGGGTTCCTGCTGGTCCAGATCCCCCACTTCCATGCCGAGCCGCTCTGAGTACAGCCCCCATCCTTCGACGAAGGCGGTGTAGTCGGCGAAAGTGTGGAAGGGATGCTGGCCTTCGAGTTCCTGCGCCAGCGCGATCTGAAGGTGGTGACCGGGGACGCTCTCGTGCAGCGCGAGGGCGGTCATCTCGTATTTGGGGCGCTGGTCGAGGCGGTGCGTGTTGGCCATGAACCAGCCGGGAACGCCGGCTTTCATGGAGCCCATGTAGTAGTACGCGGTGGGCGCGGAGGGCGCGACCAGCGGCGAGAGCTCGCGCACACCGTAGCTGAGACGGGGGAGCTTGCCGAACAGCCGCGGGAGCTCGGAGTCCATGCGTTTGCAGATGATGCGATAGCCCGCGAGCAGGTCCTCGGGCTTGTCGTAGTAGAAGCGTTTGTCGGTGCGGAGGTACTCGACGAAGGCGCGGAAGAGTTCGTCGCCCTTGAGAGCATCCTTGCCAGGAAAGTCAGTTCTTGCGATGACGGCGAGCATCTCGGCGTGGATGCGTGCGACCTCACTGAGTCCGAGGGTGTGGATCTCTTCGGCGGTCATGGGGGTGGTGGTGTGACGACGGAGTGCGGCGTCGTAGGCACGCGGGCCGTCGATGCCCTGCGCGTAGCCGACGCTGTCGCGGCACTTGGGGATGTATTCATCACGGAGAAACTCACCGAACTTCTGGAAGGCGGGGATGACTTGCTGCGCGATGGCGGTGCGGGCGCGGGACGCGGCGGGATCGGTGGCCGGGCGGCCGCGGAATGGCTTGTAGAAGGGGCTGAGCGCGGGGGTGTCCTTCATGTCCGCGGTGGTGAGCATGAAGCACTGCTCGGCGGTTCCGGACATCACCACACGCGGCGGGACGCGACCGGCGGCGATACCCGCACGCATCTGCGCGGTGATCTGCTCGAGGTAGGTGGGAATTTTTTCCAGACGCGCGGCGTAATCGGTGTATTGCTTAACGGTCTTGAAAGGAAGTGAATCGCACATCTGCGGGAGCGAGACCTGCGGGCCGCTTTTGGAGTCCACGGGCATCTGCTCGCCGTGGAAGTTCGCGGCGTCGAGGCGGTCCTTGAGTTCGTATTGCAGCAGTTCCGCGTCGAGCAAATCGGTCTCGGAGAGGTCTTTGGGATTCAGCTGCACGAGCGTGCGGAGGCGAAGCGTGAGATCGGCCGTGCGGGCTACGGTGGCGGCGATGCTGACATCGGAGAGCTGATCGTTGTAGCGCTCGTCGCCGCGTTGGCTGGCATCTACGGGGCTGGTGCGAAGAATCCACTCGACATGCTCATCGAGAATGGCGAGGAGTTCTTTGGAGCGACCCTGACGCCACGTCCCCTTGTCATCCAGCAGCGGCGATGGGCCGGTTGTGCTGCGAGAACCGTCGTTGAGCGGGGGAAGGTTGGCAGGAGAAGGGGGTTGATGGGCCAGCGTGCATGGGGCAAAGAGTGCGGCGGCGGCATAGAGCGCGGGGATCGCCGCGATGAATGAAATCCGGCTCGTGGGATGGTGGATCATGGCGGGAGCGTACCCGGTACGCGGCGGCAATACGCAGGGCGGAGCATGCCGCGGGCCGGGTTGAGCCGCTTGCCTTGCGGGGCGCGGCCGATACGATCGGGAGCAAAAACATGGCCGCGGGGCCGTCAATCTGGGGATTAGTGTAACGGTAGCACGAGTGACTCTGACTCACTTAGTCTAGGTTCGAATCCTAGATCCCCAACTTTTCCACCTAACGTGCGAGTGTGTCCGAGTGTGCCAACTCGCGCACCGATACTCACTTGCGCCGCGCTCGCGGAAGTGCTCACCCTAACGCCGTTGCCCGCTTGTGCCACTTTGTGCCGGGCAAAAGGCACAAAATCTGGCACACACTTTCCGTCGGTGCCCGTAGCCCGCAACATCACCGGCGCAGTCATGTTGACATCCATCGCCGGGAGCGACTTCATCGCAGCCGCCATCGGCAACAATGCTTCATCGGTATACGTCTCTGCCGTCAGCCGAATATCCCGGTGCCTCATCACTCGCTGCGCCACGGCCATCGGCACGTTCGATCCCGCGAGCATGGTCGCCAGCGAATGCCGGAGCGAGTGCAGCACCACCTCGCGGCCGCGCTCATCCATCCGATCAATCTTCGCCGCCGCCAAGTCTTTGCGGAACGTGCCGATCATCGGGATAGCCCGAAACACCGGCGCATCATCGGCAACGTCCACAAGGGCTTCACGGGCAACCCGCAGGGCTTCGGCCAACTCCCCCACCAGCGGCACACTCTCGGGCTTGCCGGACTTGGTTGTGGATGATCGGAAGTCCACGCGAGGGCTGAGACCGTCCAACCGCAGATCACCCCAACGGAGTTGCGCCGCCTCTGCACGGCGCGCCCCGGTCAGCATCAGGAACAGATACACCAGCCGCCGCCGCTTGGGCGCGGACTCCAGCAACGCCCGGCACTCTGACAGACTCAACGCCCGCCGTTTCTTCTCCGTCTTCACTGTGGTCTTGGATACCGCCGCACACGGATTGGCTTCCATGCGCCCCGCCTGCACCGCCCACGCGAACCATGCCGCAAGGTCCGCCCGGTAGTCGTTGCGGGTCTTCGGTGCCAGGGCAGACAAACCCGCGAGATAGATCGTGATGGACTTGGGCGTGCAGTCCGTGAGCCGATCCCACTTCGCCGCCTTGATCGCCTTGTCCAGCCGCTTCCGAACCGTGTACCGATACATCTCATCGCGGCCGCGCCGTTCCATCTCCGCCATGTAGTCATCCACATGCTGCACGATCGGGCGTTTCCCTTCGCGCGGGTCCGCCGCGATCACGCCCGCCCTCAACTTCTCGGAGTTTCGGATCGCTTCCCCGAGCAGATGCTGCGCCACGGACTTGTCAGTGGAGCCGGGCCGCCGCACCCGATCGCTCCGATGATCCGAGTAGTCCAGCCACCATGTGTCGTTGCGCTTGAAGAGTCTTGCCATTGTCTGATTCCTTCCACTAGAATTATGCCCCACTGTGCCGCACCGCGCCACTCAACGCCCAACATTTTCTGCAATCTCCGGATGCACGAGGTAGACCGCCGCGCCGCCGCGCGTCACCGCTCGCCCATCGTGCTCGGGAATATCTGCCGGAACCACATGCCCGTGATCCACGAGCACGCTGAGCGCGCCGCGTATATCCGCCATCTTCTGCACCGTGCCGCCGCCACCCTTCAACGCTTGGAATGCCTCGCGCCGGGTGAACGTCTTGGGCCGCTTGCGTTCCAGCCACGCCAGGAGCCGCTTGGCGAGTTCCACATCCGGGTCGTTCCCCGAGCACTGGAACGCGATCCGGGCGTGCTCCATTGCCCACCGTCCGATCAGCACCGCCGCCTGCGCTTCCTCCACGCCCACGGTGAGCCGTGATGGGTCCGCCGCCACGGTGAGGATGCCCGCGATCCTTGCGGCCGCGCCGGAGAGTTTGCTCGCCCAACTGGGATGGTGATGGAAAATGCCGCCCTCCGCCATCGTCCGCTCCACCTGCTCGCGGAAGGGGAGGAGCGCATCTCGCGCCTCCAGCGTGAACGCGAGGATCACATCCTCGGATACGTCAACTGTTCCCCCAGTTCCCCCAACGTACTTCCCGTCGTCCCACTCTGGGGGAACTGGGGGAACAAAATGTGGTTGTAGAAGTCGGGACATCATGCCCCGGTATGCCTCCCGTACCTCGGGCGGTATTTGCGGGGTGATGATGGGGCGCGACCCCAGCGGACTCGGAGGTATCGCGTAGAGGAATCGCCCGATCATGCCCCGGTCTTTCAACGTTCGGTCGGTGAGCATCTTCCACAACGCATCCGGCTGCCCGCAGATCATCACGGAGAGCGCGGGAGATGGAATCCGCTCCGGGGGCCGTCCGATCCGGTCCACAATGATCTCATCGCCGGGATGGGCTTTTAGGAACACCCCGAGATTCGCCCCCGACTTGTCCGAGTACCTCCCGGCGAACAACCCGAGCAGATCGCACTCCGCAGATGCCGCGATCATCTTGCCGTTGTGCTGCGCCAGCAGCCGCACCAGCACCTCGGGCGTGACATCATCCACGAGCAGACGAGGCGCGACTGGTTCGGGGGTGCTGGCGAGTTCCTCCGCCAGTTTGCCCGCCTCCGCCGCCGCGCTTGGATCGTCCGCCGCCAATGCCTGCAACTTGGCCAGCGTCTTGCGCTTGATCTCCACCTCCGTCTTCGCCCGCGCCACCTCCGGGGCCGCCGCCTCCGCCGCGTCCCGCTCGAATACTCGGACGGGTTCAATGAGTTGATTGAACACGGCACTTTTCTTGGCACCGCTCGTGATCGCCACGAGCACGAAAAGGTTCAACTGCTCCCGCCAGTCCGGGTCAATCTGCACGCCGCGTATGCCCCGGTACATCGCGCAGCCGCCCGCGAGTGCCAGCCATGCCAGGGCCGGTACGTCGATGGGCATTGAGAATGTCACCGCCAATGCCTCAACAAACTCCCGCGCCGCCGTCGGCGCGAGCGCGTCGATGGGGAACACCGGGGGCGTGGCCGCCGTGTCCAGGGGGATTCGGATGGGCCAGGAGCCGGGGGCCGGGGCTGCAAGCCCCGGTTTTGTTCCCCCAGTTCCCCCGGACCATGCCGGGTTCTCCGCTTCATCCTTCCAGCGTTGTGCGTTGTGTTCGTGTATGTCCCTGCTCATGCCGCACGCTCCCCCCACGTCGCCGTGGAATCGAAGGGGAGAATGCCCTCCGCAATGTCGAATGCGTGCTGCACGCGAGAACGGAGCCAACGGACGGGCGTGCCGCTTTCGGTTTCCGCTGCCGCCCATCTCAACTGCCCCGCGAGGATCGGGGCGTGCTGCCACTCGGAGAGCGCGATCACATGCCCCACCGTCGCCTGCTCATCAGCGGGGTCGGGGCACTTCTCCACATGGTCCAATAGCGCGGCCACCTCCCGCCGCTGCCGCTCCCATAGATCGGAGTCATCAGGCGCAGGATCGACCATGAGGGAAGTAGCGAGGAACCGGGGAGCACCAGGCGGGAACAGATCAGGGCCGAGCCGCTCCGCCACATCACGCGCCCACGGAGAGAGCAGCGCACGCAACGCACGGACCACGATGGGGTCGGAGTCGAGATGATGGATTGATGGGGAGGTGCTCATGCCGCACCTCCGTTCAGTTGCCAGCGTCTGCGCCTGCGCCCCTGCTCCGCCGCGAGCAGTTGCGCCCGGTAGAAGTTGCCGCACTCCATCGCCTCGTCGATCTGCGATTGAAGACGGGCGAACGGAATCGCGCGGATGCGATCGCCGAGATAGCCGTTGAGGTCGTATACTTCCGAAACGTTCTTTCCAGCGGCCCCGTGCATGCCAGTGCTCGGGCCGCATTCGTTTTGGGGATGCTCCCCGTATCGCTTCCGCCAAACGTTCATGTAGCGAGGGTCACTCATCAGCGCGTCCCTCCCTTTGCCACGAGCGCGTTCGCATCGGATGCACGGATGCGCACAGAGCGACCAAGGCGCACGGGCTTCAACTCACCTGCCGCGATCAACCGCCAGATACTTCTCTGAGATGTATTCCAGTACGCCGCCAACTCTGGCACTTTGTGCAGGTGCTCGGCTGCACCCGCACCATTCTGCATCTTCTGAACCATGTGCGGTTCTCCATCGGAGTCGTCTCACTCGGCATCTCGCGTCGTTGCGAGTTTGCGCCTGTGAGCGTCTTCCGATGTACCTAATGGCTGCAGAATGCCCGAAGGCAACTGGTGATTCACGCTATGTCCGTTACGCCCGCTTACGCCCGCCTATTCCCTCACTTGAGGCGCAGTTTTCTCGTGCTCTGGACCCCTCGCTGGCGATTTCGCATGCTGAGCCGCGGCAGTTTTGTGAGCAGTTCCGCTTTGCTTACCAACAGTGTTCCGCTCTCGCCAGGGTACGCCGTTAGTCTTACAACTGCGGTCTTGTTCTCTCCCTTCGCCCACCTCACGATGGTCTTCCGGTCCTTGTTCACTGCTTCTGCCGCCTCCGCACACGAGATCAGGTCGGTGGGACGCGAGGGCTCCTGCACCTGCGCGGCGCGTTCGCAAATCTTCGTGTGACGATCAACCGCATCCGCCAACGCCGTGAGTTTTTCGAGCATTGCAACCGGCATGTCGAGGGGGAATCGGGAGTCCTTGCTGCGATACAGAATCGCACGCACGATCCGTTTCAGGACACCGGAGAGTGGTCGCGCGTTCGGTCTTGGCGTGATCTCCTCACACACGAGTATCCCGTCTTTGTTCAATCTCGCTTGCTGCGCCGGAGAGATCGGAGGAACGTTGAGGATCGCGGCACAGCACACCGCCAGCATCACCACGCGATCCCACACCACCTGCATTCCCTCAATGTCATCATCCGTGGCATCGCGTAGGCGAATCTTCCCACGACTCTTCTCGCACGATCGGGCTTGGTCAATGAACAGCCGAAGTTGTTCCGACAACGCACCCAAACACCGCGACAAGGGAGGCAACCCCGCGATGCCGCTGGGGGTTGGCGCATCCAACGACAGTTCTCCGCCCGTGTTGTCACTCATGCTTCATCGTCCATGAATCGCAATCCCATCACCCGTCATCAAGTTCCACGCCCGCCAACTCGGCGAGCAGCACATGGCACGCGAACCGTGTCCGATCTGTGTCTGGTCTAGGGGTCGTCATGTGCGGGGAATTCTGCCTGCTCGCGGATGTCCGATGGTTGTTGTCACGAGTAGTGCCGCGCCAGTTACTGGCAACCGACAAACCACGCCGCGAGGAAGTCGAAGATGTCCTGAACGGTGATGCCGCCGCCGTTGAAGTCGGCGCGAGGATCGCCGGCAAACCACGCGTTGAGGAAATCAAAGATGTCCTGTACTGTCAGGTCGAACGAACAGTCAAGGTCTGCGCGACAAGTCGAGTCGCCGTGCCAGTGGGCCACCTTGGGAGAGACGTATCCGCCAACATTGTCGAAGACTCCAACTGCAATCAACTCGTTTCCACGAGGGTACAGGCTGTAGACCACACCGCTGGCAATCCCCGGTGCGAAGTCGTGCCATCCCACTCCGTTCCAGGCCACCACACCCGTTCCTACTGCGCCCTGTTGTGGCGTAAATGCTCCGCCCGCGACAAGTTCGCCGCCATACACCGCGAGCGCGATCGGAACCGCGCGAGGGTCGGGACCAAGAGCAGTCCACGCAGCCCCGTTCCACAACGCAATCCTCCGGGCCGCGATCGTTCCGGCCATCGCAAAGTCGCCACCTACTGCAAGTCCCCCGTTGTAGTTTGTGACGGACCACGCTTCGTTGTCCACACCCAAACCCACAGCATTCCAAGACGATCCATTCCAACGCGCCACCCGTCCTACAGGACTGCCCCCCGCGCTTGTAAAGTTGCCCACCACCACCAACTCCCCACCGAAAACGGTCATGGAGCGAGCGGTTCCGCCAACTCCCGACCCCATCGCACGCCACTGGCTTCCGTTCCACCTTGCCACGCCGTTGGTGGCTGTGTTGCCTGACGAGAGAAAATCGCCTCCTGCAACGAGTTCGCCCTGATACACAATCAGACTCTCAACCACCCCAGCGGGCGGAGAGCCGACAACCCGCCATGAAGCACCGTCCCAACGCGCAACATGCGTTGAACCGCCCTCTGCGCCCAACCCATACCCGGCTGCATACAGCGATCCGTTGAAAACCGCCAACGCTCGGACGTACCCGCCGGGCAACCCATCTCCAAGCGGAATCCAGTTTGAGCCATTCCACGCCGCAACCGCTGGCGCGGGCAAACCGCCCGCCCGAGTGAAGTTCCCACCGACAACCATCAACGGTTCAAGTGGTCCGACTCCATCAGAATCCCAGTCAGCAACAGCAACAACCGCACCATCTTCAATACCGATCAATCCAAAGCCAGGCAGCCATCGCCCCGAACACTGTGCCCACGCCGTCGATGATGTAGCGATCACGCCCGCGATGATCGCCACGCCCGCACCACAACCTCGGAGCATCCTCGTGCTTGTCCAGCGTTTCATGGCTGCCTCCTGTATTCTGTCGATGTCCACTTGTGCCTGAGTGTACCAACAGCGTGCGGGCTTTGACCCTCAAAATCACATCCAGAACACAAAAGTTGAAGCCATCAAACTAGGGATTCTGGGGGAGATCGTGCCGGTGTTGCTTATATCCGACCCTGCCGCACACCCTGCACACCAGCCCAACCGCTCGCGGATACAGCCGCATCCGGTAGCGTCCGCAACCGGGGCACAGCAACATGAGCCGCACGCCATACCGCGAGGTCGTGAGCGCGGCCACGATGATCCGGTGCTCGTGCTCCCCCTTCTCTCCCATCGTCTTCACCGTGAGCACCAGCCCGCCGCCGATGTCCACGCCACGGGCGAGCAGATCACGCCGCACCTCGTGCGCGTCGAGTAGGTTCTCGCCGTTGAAGTCCGACACCCACGGGCGCAGCCGTGGCCGCCCCACCTTGCCGCCCGTCCGCTCGCGCCGCTCCATCCGCAAGTTGTCCCGGTCCATCTCCAGCCACACCCATATCTCCCCGAGCGTCCGGCGCACACACTCCCGATGGTCTGGATCGTCGCCGCGCTCGCGGGTTGCCGCTTCCATCCTCGCCACGAGTGCCGGGCGGTCTTCCGGGCGCACCCACCTCCTCCGGATCGCCGTGCGTGCCAGCCGCAGATCGGCGCGGTAGTGGTGGGGATCAAGGAACAGAGTGTCAAACCTCGGACGATTATCGCTAGAATCCGTCATCGTGGCCCCCGGCTTTCAGCATTCCCCTCTGGGGGGCTTTGGGGGGTCGCGTCCATGATCGGCCCCGCCAGTGGCGCGATCGCCTTCCACGCCCGCTCCGCCGCCTCCAGTCGCCCGCGTCGATAGGTCTCTCGCTGCACGCTCCGCGAGGGTCGGGCCTGTATTCGGTTGACGAGCGCAAGGATGCGCGGGGTGAGTGTGAACCGGGTTGTGCTCATGCCACCACCTCCCGGTGCTGGCCGCACCTTTGTTCCAAAAATTGAGGGCGTGCGACCGTCACCCCACCCCCCTCTCGTGTTTCCCTAATCCTGCCGGGCCAGCGCGGTACGGTCGCGCCCGGTGCTTCGCGCGCGCGTGCGCGCAGGCGCGAGGGCGCGGGAATCACGCCCCACCCCCCGCCGCCTTCACCATCGCCGCGATGCCCGCACGAAGCGCGGCCGGTAGACCGGACCACGCCCGAACAACATGATCCAACTCGGGGTCAAAAGGCACAAAATCTGGCACACCCGTCGCCGGAGCGTCCGCAACCCCTTGTGATTCCAGCACTTCGGAACAGACCCCGGTAGGTTCGAATCCTAGAGCGGTTTCTTTGACTTCGTAGCGCGATTTTCCTGGCGCGGGCCGGGATTGTGGGCAGAGTTGTCGGATCAAGAAGGAGATCCGGCATGGAGGCCTATTCGATCGACCTGC
>JBKJOD010000165.1:0-26392 GCA_046593245.1 Phycisphaerales bacterium | reverse complement strand
GGGTCCTCATGCGGCACGACGGGGCTGCTTGCCACGAACGTGTGTCCATTCCCGGCCGCATGAGGACCCCACGCTGCTGTTCACCAACGCTGGCATGAACCAGTTCAAGCCCTGCTTCCTCAACCAGACCACGCCCGGCTCGCCCCTGCACGGGCTGAAGCGGGCGGTGAACAGCCAGAAGTGCATCCGCGCCGGCGGCAAGCACAACGATCTGGACGATGTCGGCAAGGACACGTACCACCACACCTTCTTCGAAATGCTCGGCAACTGGTCCTTCGGCGATTACTTCAAGAGGGAAGCGGTTGACTGGTCGTGGGAGCTGCTCACGAAGGTGTACGGACTACCGGCGGCCGCGCTGTATGCCACGTATTTCGGCGGCAACGAGCAAGCGGGCCTTGAGCCCGATCACGAGACCCGCGAGCTGTGGCTCAAGTATCTCCCGCCCGAGCGCGTCATCCCCGGCAACATGAAGGACAATTTCTGGGAGATGGGCGAGACCGGCCCCTGCGGCCCCTGCACCGAGATCCACGTCGATCGCCTCACCGCGATGGGCATTGAAACCCGCATGGTCGCGCACAAGGTCAATCAGAGCGATGCGGATGTCATCGAGATCTGGAACAACGTCTTCATCCAGTTCAACCGCGAGCCCGGCGGCGAGCTCAAGCAGCTCCCCGCCAAGCACGTCGATACCGGCATGGGGTTGGAGCGCCTCACCTCCATCCTGCAGAACAAGCGTTCCAACTACGACACCGATGTGTTCTTCCCGATCTTCGCCGAGATCGAGAAGCTCACCAAGGGCCGCCACGGCTACCACGGCCGTCTGGGGGCTGCCGACAAGGACCACACCGACACTGCCTTCCGCGTTATCGCCGACCACATCCGCACGCTGACTTTCGCCATTACCGACGGCGCGACGCCCAGCAACGAGGGCCGCGGCTACGTGCTGCGCCGCATCCTGCGCCGCGCCGTGCGATACGGACGCCAGACTCTCGGTCTGGAAGGCGGCTTCTTCGCGAAGCTCGTCCCCGTCGTTGTCGAGAACTTCGGCGATGCGTTCCCTGAGTTGCGCAAGAACCCGGATCGCGTGATCGGGATCATCAAGGAAGAGGAAGAGTCCTTCGGCAAGACGCTCGATCGCGGTATCAAACTCTTCGACGACGCCGCCAAGCACGGCAAGGTCAGCGCGGAAGATGCCTTCAAGCTCCACGACACCTTCGGCTTCCCGATCGACCTCACCATGCAGATGGGCGAAGAACGCGGCGTGAAGGTGGACGCCGCTGGCTACGAAACGCTCATGGAAGCCGCCAAGGACAAGGCCCGCGCCGGCAGCGGCGGCAAGTTCTCCGCCGCGGGCACGGGCATGATCCTCCAGCCCGACACCCTCGCCAAGCTCGAGCATCAGCGCATCAACAAGACCGATGATGCCGACAAGTTCCACGGGCGCACCATCGTCGCAACGGTCCGCGCCATCTGGAACGGCCACAACTTCGATGAGCACGCCCGCGCCAGCGCCGGTGGCCTCAAGCCCATCGGTGTCATCCTTGATCGCACCAACTTCTACGCCGAGATGGGCGGCCAAGAGACCGACTACGGCACGATGATCGTCCAGAAGGGCGGAGGCACGGGCCACGGCGAGTTCCAAGTCGCACACGTCCAGGGCTTCGGCGGCTTTGTGCTGCACGTCGGCCATGTCGCCAAGGGCGAGCTCCGCGTCGGTGACACCGTCGAACTGCATGTAGAAGCGGGCCGCCGCGGCATGATCGCCGCCAACCACACCGCCACGCACCTGCTCAACCTCGCGCTCCGCGCCAACCTTGGCGAGGGCGTGGATCAGAAGGGCTCGCTGGTCGCCACCGACCGCCTTCGCTTCGACTTCTCGCACACCAAAGCCGTCGAGCCCGAGATTCTCGCAAAGATCGAGCAGAAGGTGCAGCACGACATCAAGGAAGACCTCACGGTCTACGCCGACGCCGCGCCGCTCTACGTCGCGCGAAACGTCAAGGGCCTCCGCGCCGTCTTCGGCGAGCAATATCCAGACCCCGTCCGCGTCGTCTCCATCGGCGTCCCGGTCCGCGATCTGCTCGACAGCACCGACAGCCCCGCGTGGGCCGAGGTCTCCATCGAGTTCTGCGGCGGAACACACGTCGAATCCACCAGTGCCATCAAGCACTTCGCGCTCGTCAGCGAAGAAGCCGTCGCCAAAGGCATCCGCCGCATCAGCGCCCTCACGGGCGTCGCCGCGCAGGCCGCGTTTGAAGCCGCCGACAACATGGTGCACAAGATCGCCCATGCCGCGACGACACAAGGCGAGCAACTCGCCACCAGCGTGCAGGAACTCACCGCCGAAGTGGACACGCTCACACTGCCCGCCTCGCGCAAGGCGGATCTGCGCACCAAACTCGCCGCGCTCGCAGAGCGCGTCAAGGGCGAACAGAAGCAACAAGGCGCGGCCCGCGCCAATGAAGCCGCGGCCCGCGCCAAGCTCATCGCTGAGGATGCCGCCAAGCACGCCGAGCAGGTCATCGTCGCCACCATCGACGCCGGAAGCGACCGCAACGCACTGCAAGCCGCGATGAACACCGTGCAGCAGATCAACCCGCGCTCGGCGATCATGCTCTTCTCGCCCGATGAGGCCGAAGGCAAGGTCTCCATCGTCGCCGCCGTCCCCGCGCCGATGATCGCCAAAGGCCTCAAAGCCGGCGACTGGATCAAAACCGTCAGCGAAATCGTCGGCGGCAAAGGCGGCGGCCGCCCCGAAGCCGCACAAGGCGGCGGCACCAATCTCGCGAAGGTGAAGGACGCTATCGAAGCCGGCAACAACTACGCCCGCAAACTCGTCGGCCTGTAGCACGGGCTTCCAGCCCGTGGCCGTTCGTGGCTTCTCCCCAGCCGAGAGATCATCGAGTTACTTGCTCGAAAGGACCACTCCGTGTCATCCGAGCCGCCCGACCCCCGCCTCGAAATCCCCGAAGTGCTCCGTCAGCCCGTCAAGAAGCCGGAGATGCTGAAGGAATATGACCGGATACAGGCATCCGGAAACGATGCCGCTCCAACGGACAGCACCAAACAGGCGCTCGGCTGGGCGATTGCCATGAACTTCGTCTGGACCCTCGCCGCGGCGGGCCTGATCGGCTGGGCGATCCAGAAATGGGCCTGGCCATCTGCGGCCCCATGGCCTCTGGTCGCAGGCCTCATTTTGGGGATTCTTGTCGGAATGGGCCGCTTCATCCGCGACGCAATCAAAGCGAACAACGAGTAAATGAATGGGAATCCGCCATCCCCTTCCAATACCCTGATCGACCCTCGAATTCCGGTTTCTGCCACCCTACTCTTTGCCCCCTTTCTATGGCCCCGCCTTGTCGGCGGGGATGTTTCAGCATCTGCCGCATCCTTCATGAACACCACCGCGTCCAACACCATCCCCGCAGCCACCTTTCAGGCCCGCCACGCCTACGGCGTTGGGATCCTGTCTGTGCTGCTCGGAATCGGCCTCGGCGCGGCAATCTGTGCCGGGCTCGGATGGGCCAGTGGTCAACTTCTCACGACCGCCGCCACCCTCGCGGCCATTATCTGGCTCTTCGCCTCGATTCTCTCGGTGCCAGTCCTCGTCGTGGGCAGCGGTCTGCGGGTGGATCGTCTGGGTATGGCTGTCCTTGCCTCATCCATGGCACGCATGCTCACCGCCCTGATGGTGGGTCTCATCGCGTATTTCATCATCAAGCCCGAAGGTCGCACCTTCTGGGTCTGCTTCCTAGCCGCCGGAATGCTCGCCCTCATTGGCGAGGCGTTCTGGGCCATTCGCACGATCAACGCCGCCACCCGCTCCACGGATGTGCGGCCCACGTTGGGAGCCGTCTGAATGCTCAGCAACTTCTCCATCCTCCTCGCCACCGAGAACCCTGTGGACCACGTGGTCAACTCGGTTCCGCACTGGGGTGTCGGCAAACTCTTCGGGCTTGAAAACGTCTGGCTGTGGAACGCCCACGTCGGCACCCTCGTGCTCGCCGGATTGATCACGATCCTCCTGCTTTGGTGGGCGGCCAGCAAGATCGCCACCGGCCCCGCCAGCCAGGGCACGACTCGCTATCTGACCACAAACCCCTTCGCGCACGCGATCGAGGTCATCTGCCTGTATCTCCGCGACAGCACCGTCCGGCCCCTGCTCGGCGAGCGGGCGGACAAGTTCATGCCGTTTCTGTGGACCATCTTCTTCTTCATTCTCGTCAACAACATTCTCGGCCTTGTGCCGATCTCCGACACGGCTCACCTCGCCGACCACTTTGCCGGAGGTCACATCTTCTCCGGCATCGTCGGTGCCACCGCCACACAGAACATCTTCGTGACCGCGGCCCTCGCGATAATCGCCGCGCTGGTTATCAACCTCGCGGGCATCCGCGAGCTCGGCATCGGCGGCTATCTGAAGCACCTCACAGCGGGAACCCCCGTCTACCTCTGGCCCCTGATGATCCCCATCGAGATCGTCGGCACCATCATCAAGCCCGTCGCGCTCGCGCTGCGTCTGTTCGCCAATATGACCGCCGGTCACATCCTCGTGGCCGTGCTGTTCATGTTTGCCGTGCAGGGCATTGGCATGCTGGCAAACGGCTCGGTCGGCGGAATCGTCCTCGGTGGTGGCATCTCCATAATGTCCATCATCGCGGCAATCGCGATCTACTTTCTCGAACTGTTCGTGGCCTTCCTTCAGGCATTTGTGTTCATGTTCCTCACAGCCGTGTTTATTTCCCAACTCTCTCACCATGATGAGCACGAGCATCATGATGAGCACGATCACGAGCACGCGCACGCGTGAATAACGGATCGACGCAGGGGCTTTGTCCCCGGCACTTGTAACTCTTGTGCGTTGCAGCGAAAGGTGACTGATATGAAGATGAGCAAGTTTGGTTTTGCCGCTCTCGCCGTTCTCGCGGCCCCCGCATTCGCCATGGCCTCCACCGCCGAGCCCGTCTCGGTAGGCCAGGGCATGGCGGCCGTCGGCGCCGGCCTCGCCGTCATCGGCGGCGGCATCGGCATCGGCCTCATTGGCAAGGGTGCCCTTGAGTCCATCGCCCGCCAGCCCGAGGCAAAGGGCCCCATCGGCACGAACATGATCCTCGCGGCCGCTCTCGTCGAAGGCGCGACTCTGTTCGCCGTCGTCGTCGGCCTCCTGGTCGGCTTCGTCAAGTGATTGTCCGCGAGGCGGCGTCGAAAGCCGCCGCCCCGCTTTTGCGTGTCCGCTTCCTCCCTCCGATCCGGAGTCGCCCGATGATGAGCAAGATTCGCTTTGCCGGCCTCTCAGTTCTCTCCCTCCTCGCCACCGCAGCGGCATCGCTGGCGCAGGAACACGCCCACACCGCCAATGACGGTCATGCACCCGGCGAACATGGCCACGCCGCGATCGCTCCCGCGGGCGTCCTTCCCACCACCGAGCAGGGCATCACGCCGATGCTCGTCGCCATCGGCGTCTTCATCGTCGTCTTCGCGGTTCTCTCGCTGAAGGTGTGGCCAACCATTACCAAAGGCCTCAAGGACCGCGAGGACAAGATTCGCAACTCGATCGAAGAGGCCGAGATGGCCCAGAAGCAGGCCCGTCAGGCGCTCGAGCAGTACGAGAGGAACCTCGCCTCCGCCCGCGCCGAGGCCCAGAAGATGCTCGACGACGCCAAGACCCAGCAGCAGGCCATCACCGCCGATCTCAAGCAGCGTGCCGATGTCGAGCTCGCCCAGATGCGCGACAAGGCCAAGCGTGATATCGACTCGGCGAAAGCCGCGGCCATCGCCGAGATTCATTCCCACGCCACTTCACTCGCCACCACCATGGCTGGCAAGATCCTGAAGCGCGAGATCAACGCGGGCGATCAGCAGCGGATGATTCAAGAGTCGCTCCAGGAGATGGGCGCGAGCCGCAACTGAAATGTCGGATGTGCGATGTCGGATGCCGGATCGTGTATCCAGCCCACTACATGAGAATCATCGAATGCCCCTGACCCACACTGAACCCGACGCCCTGGCACGCATCTACGCCGCGAGTCTGTTTGATCTCGCCAAGCAGGGCGGCGGCGGCCCCCAGGCGTGCGAGAGCACCCTCGGTGAGCTTGAGGACATCCTGGAGATCGCCCGCGCCAACCCGCAGTTTGGCGAGTTTCTGGCATCCATGATCCTTTCCTCTTCGGAGCGGAAGGTTTCGATGCAGAAGATGTTTGAGGGGCGCGTCAGCGATCTGACGTACAAGTTCCTGCAGGTCGTCAACGAGAAGGACCGGCTTGGCCACCTCCCCGCCATCGTCGCCGCGTTCGAACAGATGGTGCAGCACTCATACGGCCGCGTTGAGGTGGATGTGTACACCGCCGCCCCGATCGACCAGAACGAGATCGCCTCGATCCGCACTCGCCTTCAATCCATGCTTGGCAAGGAGCCGGTCATCCACGCTTACACCGATGAATCCATGATCGGCGGCCTCCGCCTCCAGATCGGCGACCAGCTCATCGATGGCAGCGTGCAAACCCAGCTCCGCAAACTCCGCGAAAAGGTCTCTTCCACCGGCGGGGCCGAGATTCGCGCCCAGGCGGCCCGACTCATCGAAGGCACCTGAGAGAACTCACCGCGGAGTACGTAGAGGAGATTCAGATTCAACGTGGGCCACGGTGATCCGTGGCCATTTCTTTTCCGGACAGAGCGACAAGCCAATCATCCAGCCCGGCAATCAATCGCCTTTTTACAGCTTCCTCCTCCGCGCTCTCCGCGGCCCTCCGCGGTGAGTCCTCTTCGAGAGACCCCATGAAGAAGACCATCACCCAGACCGACGTTTCCGGCAAGCGTGTCCTCACCCGCGTTGATTTCAACGTCCCCATCGAGGATGGCAAGATCACCGACGACCGTCGCATCCGCATGGCGTTGCCGACGATCCAGTCGATCATCACGCGCGGCGGCAAGGCGATCCTGATGTCGCACCTGGGCCGCCCCGAGGGCGTCGGCTACGAGGCCCGCGAGTCGCTCAAGCCCTGCGCCGAGCGACTCTCGCAACTGCTGGGCAAACCCGTCGCCTTTCCGAGCAACGACTGCACCGACGCGGCGGCAGCTACGGCAGTTGCCGCGATGAAGAACGGCGATGTCCTGCTGCTGGACAATCTCCGCTTCGCCAAGGGCGAGAAGAAGGGCGACGCGGCGTTTGCGGCCAAACTCGCCGCGTATGGCGATGTCTACGTCAACGATGCCTTCGGCACCGCGCACCGCGAGGATGCGAGCATGTATGCCGTCCCGATGGCGATGAGCGGCATGCCGCGCGTCGTTGGTCTGCTGATGGAGAAGGAACTCAAGTATCTGTCCTCCGCGTTGAAGAACCCCGCCGAGCCGTACATCGTCGTCATGGGCGGCGCGAAGGTCTCGGACAAGATTCCGATGATTCACGCTGTGCTGGAGAAAGCCGACGCGGTCCTCATCGGCGGCGCGATGGCGTACACGTTCCTCAAGGCCAGCGGGAAAAACGTCGGCTCTTCTCGCGTTGAAGCGGAAATGCTCGGCGAGGCGAAGAAGATTCTCGATGAGGCCCTGCGGCTCAAGTGCACGCTGGTGCTCCCCAAGGACCACGTCTGCAACACCGTCTTCGCGCATGACTCCGGCGACATTCACACCTTCGATGGCGATATCAAAGACGGCTATATGGGCCTGGACATCGGCCCCAAGACGCAGACGGACTACGCCGTGCGGCTCATGCACGCCAAGACCATCGTCTGGAACGGCCCGATGGGCGTCTTCGAGTGGCCCCCGTTCGCAGTCGGCACGATGAGCGTCGCCCGCGCGATCGTGGACGCGACCGCGAAGGGAGCAATCAGCATCGTCGGTGGCGGCGACTCCGCCGCGGCCGCCGAGCAGTTCGGCCTGGCCGACAAGTTCAGCCACGTCTCCACCGGCGGCGGCGCGTCGTTGGAGATGCTGGCGGGGAAGCCGTTCAAGACGGTCGAGATTTTGGACGCGGCATAGTACCGGCACCGATCATGCCGCCGTTGTTTGGCTTGCCTTGATCGTCCGTGGCATTCACTACCACGAGTCCGAGTACGAGCGTCAGAATAGCAATGACGAGGCCGAACGCGGCGATGAGACATCCCTTCCCCATTCTCGTTTCTTTGCTGTCCACACTCTGCCGCCGCAGGCGAGCCATTGCGATCGCAGCGACGATTCCAGTCAGAAATCCAGCGGCAGGAGCACCCAAGACGTATCCCGCCACGACGACATCGCCATCTCTGTAAGACCACCACGGTTGATTCACACACACTCCCAGAGCCGTCAGACACACCGCGGCAGTGATAAGCGGAGCAAGCCAGATCACAGAGCTTCCGCACGCGTTCTGCTTTTGAGGGAACAGAGTGACTTTTCCGCATTCAGGACAGGTCACCGGACCTGACTGCTCGACAAGTCCACGCAAGTCGTATCCACAGGATTGACAGTGCGGGTGTGACATGACTTACTATACCGATTCCTCCTTGACATATCGCGACACGGCTCAACGCCGTCACTCTCACTTTTACTCAGCACTTGCACACACACCGGAGCCCTTGATGCCCTCTCACCTCACACGCACCACCCTCCTCGCCCTCACCCTCGGTCTCGCCACCTTCACCGTCGCCCCGATCTCTGGTTGCCAGAGCATGGGCGGACTCATGGGCAGCAAGACCGCGATGGAACTCCTCGCCCCCGCTCTCAAGGACGCAGCGAACTCGTATCTCAGCAACGTATCGCAGCTCACCAGCGCGCTCAAGAACGTGAACGGGTATCAGGATGCGCTCAAGCTCGCGCAGCAGGCCGAACCGATGGTGAAGCAGGCCAACTCCGCGTATCAGACGCTGGCTGCAACCAGCGGCGATGACCGCGCGAATCTCATCTCCGCATTTGGCCCGCAGTTCAAGTCCACCAACTCCGGTTTCACCTCGCAGATCGACAAGGTGAAGGGCAACTCGACCTGGGGCCAGCTTGTGTCGCCTCTGGCGGATCGGGTCAAGCTGTTCCAGTGATCTCGATCGCTTCGTTGGTTACGGGCAGCCGGCAAACCACGCGGACAGAAACGCGAATATATCGGCCACGTTGACGATCCCGTTCGCGTCCACATCCGGCACGCATGGCGGCGTGCTGAGCACGCACGCGTTGCTGGTCGCCACGCCGCAAACGTTGCTCGCCTCCAGCGTATAGCTGCCCGCATCCGTCCATCCTGATTCGGATCCGGGATCGGCGACGGGATTGATCGTGAGCGTGGGTGTGTTCACGCCGGTGAAGCGGAAGCTATTGGGAATCGGCAGGCCATTGCGTTTCCATTGATAGCTCGGCGCACCGGTTGCCGTCACGGCTCCGGTCATCGTCGCAGTCTGCCCCGGGCGCTTGGAGAGCGACGCGGGCGGCTGGAGTGTGAACGTCGGGGCGGTACAGGCGCAGGTGGTGGTCGTTGCCTCAAAGTTTGCGAGATTGGGGGTATAGGTCAGGAAGCCCAGACCAACTTGATCGAAGCCGTCACGGATTCCCGCATCGATCGTCGATGCGGTGGTCGTGCCCCACCAGTTGTTCGGCGCGCTCACGCTCGTGCTCGAGAGCATCTCCAGATTGTACGTCGTGTTTGAGTAGATGTCGGAGCACTCGATGGTCGGCGAGCCGTTGACCTGGATTCCCTTGACATTGTTGTAGATCGAGCAACGCCGGATCAGGTCGCACCCGCGGACTCCAACGCCGTTGTTCACCATGCCGCAGCGGTCCAGATACGTTTGTTGCCCCGTCTGCGCCGCCACGCCCGTCGGATTGTTCAGGAAGGTGCATAGCGTGAAGCTGCATTGCCCACCTACATCGGCACCGGTCACGCCGCTGTTCTGGAAGACGCAGCTCGTGAAATCCGCGTACGCGGCGTAGTTGACGCCGTACACGTTGTTGACAAAGTTGCAGTTTGTCACCTGCCGGTGGATCGAACCGTGATACGCCTGCATGCCATACACGCACCCGGTGAACGTGCTGTTTCGAACCACGCCCGCCGCGAAGGAGTTGTTGCAGCATCCGTAAAGAATGCCCGTGTTCAGCGATGAGAAGTCGCAGTAGTCAAACGTTCCATTTCCGTTCGAACCGGTGACGATTTCGATTCCGAACCCCGTGGGGTCCGATGTCGAACCAAACGATACGTGGCTCGAAGAAGTTCCGATTGCCACGATGGTGCCGGTCTGCGCTTTCAGTCGCGTGTTGGGTCCAAAGTTCACGACCACACCCGGATCGATCGTCAGTGTTGCGCCACCGACGATGACGACATCGCAGGTGAGGTTGTATGGGCTGTTGATGAATGACCATGTCGTGTTGCTGCTGATCGTGCCGCAGACGTTGGTCGCAAGGGCGTGGCTCGCGGCGCCGAGCGCGGCCACCGCTACCGACGCGAACGCCACGCATCGACGAACCAACGATGTGACCCAACATGCTTTCGTGTTCACGATGTGCTCCTCAGAGTCATCCGAAGGCCAGATCTGGCATCAGACTTCCAGTAAAATCCTACCCCACGGTTCAGATCTCACAAAGAAAACGCGACACCGACTGGACACCGATCAACTTTCTATACGCCAAACTCCGACCCGCGACGGGTCACCGTCTCAATAACAGTCTGATTCATCCGCAGAATCGGCGGCCAATCCCGCACTGGGTAGCCGTTCTGCTCGTCCCCCGGCATCTTGGGCGTGCTGTCAAACGCCACGCGGCGGCCGCAGATGCTGAGCGAGCGATCACGTTCCGGTGACATATGTGCAAGCCAGTGGAAGAGCGGGTCGTTGAGATTCGAGAGATCGGCATCCGCACCGACGACAATCGTCCAGGCGGGAAGGCCAACCTCATCAGAAATCCCCCCTATGGCTCTAATCGCGCGCCGTCCATCGCCCGGAACTCGCTTATCGATCCTGAGAAGCAGCCACCACCCGCCGAGTTCATCGGGAACGCGGGCATCAAGCACACCTGGAAGCGCGCGGAGGCGTTGCTCCGTCGCCCGCGCGGCCGCGCCGGTGACGGAAACCACTGGTGATGTAGCGCAGAGTTCCGCCGCAACTCCTTCGACGTGCAGGTGCGTCTCGGCATCGCTGGTCTTGTGTGTCGCGTCAATTCCGATTTTTCCACCTGCCCCTAGGAACGGCGCGGCATGGTCGAGTATGTCAACCGGGCCGCGCACGACCTCCACATCGCGTGTCGGATGGCATCGCTCCCCCACCGCTCGCAGAACCGCGTCGGTGTCGTGCACGTCGACATCCTGATCCACAACCACGATGGTCTTTGTCCACGCCATTTGCCCCGCGCCCCAGATGGAGCACATCACGCGCCGGGCCTGCAACGGATACTCCTTCTTCACTTTGACAAACGCGCAGTTGTGGAACGCACCGAACACGGGCAGGTCGTAGTCGATGATGTCCGGAATGACCGTGCGGAGCAGCGGCAGGAACAGCCGCTCCGTCGCCTTCCCCATGAAGTAGTCTTCTTGCGGCGGCAACCCCACCACCGTCGTCGAGTAGATCGGATCGCGACGGTGCGTAATTGCGGTCACTTGAAGAAGTGGATAGCGATCGGGGAGCGAATAAAAACCTGTGTGGTCGCCGAAAGGGCCCTCGAACACGCCACCCGGACCGATGCTCGCGTCCGGAGTTCTCGGATCGAATCCGGGCACGTTCGCGTCGGCATTCACGTATCCTTCGATCACGATCTCACTGTTCGCGGGCACATCAATGGGCACGGTCTTGCATCGCACCAGTGGAATGCCGCCACGGTTCAGGAATCCCGCGAGCAGCAACTCGCTGATTCCCGGCGGCATAGGCGCGGTGGCCGCGTACGGCAGCACGCTCTCACCGCCGAGCGCGATCGCCACAGGCATGCGCTCGCCCTTGGCCTTCCACGATCGCCAATGCCGCGCCCCATCGTGGTGCATGTGCCAGTGCATCGCCATGTGCTGCTTACCCAGAAGCTGCACGCGGTACATCCCGATGTTACGGCTGGGCGGGCTGGGGTGGCCGAGATCATCGCGGTGAATAGTGTGAATGCCGCCGAGCGTGATATATCGCCCACGATACTCGCGCTCCCAATGCTCGCCGCGGCCAAGGCCGGAAATGCCGTCGTTTACATCCGCGGGATACCCCATAGACGCGAAGTCACCATCCTGCGGCCAGCACCGAAGCAGAGGCAACCGCGTGAGATCAAGCTGTTCGCCCGTAATGACGACTTCCTGACAGATACCGCTGCTGACACGCTTGGGGGGAAGCCGCGCGATGTCGAGCAGTTCTGGAATCTTCCTGAGTTTCGCTATTAGCGTCGCCGGTGGCTCGGGCTTGACAAGTTTTCCAAGACGCTCAGCGAGGGCTTCCAGGCCGCCGGGTGTGTGTCCTTCATGTCCACAGCCGAGCGCCATCTCCATGCGGCGGTACGAGCCGAACTGGTTGATGAGTACCGGAATGTCCGAACCCTCGACGTTCTCAAAGAGGAGGGCTTTGCCGCCGAGATGATGGAACTTGGGATCGGTGCGACGGGTCGCCTCGCTGGGCAGGTTCGGCGCCGCGGATTTGCTCTGTCGATCTGCAAGTTCCGTGATCTCAAGGATCGGTGATACTCGCGCGTTTACGCGCGAAAGCTCGCCCGCCTTCTCCAGTGCCTGCGCAAAGTCTCGCGTGGTTGCGTACATTGACCTCAGCGTATGGCCAAGAAACCCAGAAAACAGCGTGCGTCCGCATCTGCCCGGGCGCGAACTTCGAAAAAAACAAATCAAACTGTCGCAGGCCCCAAGCGAACTTCCCAAGTGGTTGCCGCTGCGCCCGCGCCGAAGAAAGCGATGGACTTTGCCGCAGAGTTTGACTGGCCCGGCTATTTCAACGCCGTTGAGGGCAAGCCAGCCCGCGAGACGCTGGTCAAAGCCCTCTCGCTGTTCGATGAGGAAGATGCTCGCTCCCGGAAGATAATGGGTATCCGCCAACGCACAGCGATCGACCTCGGATGCGGCGAAGGCCGCGACACGCGGGAACTTCTCCGCCACAAGGGCAAGTCCCAGTGGTCGCTGCTCATCACCGACGCCTCAGCCAAAGGAATAGACATCGTCCTTGACTCCCTTCGCCCCCGCGAACACGACCGCGTCTGCGCCGTGCAGTGCACGATGGAGATGCTCCCGCGTCTGTACGCCCGATCCGTGCCGATCGGCGTGCGCGAGGCCGAGACCCCCCAGGTCGATCTCGTTAACGCTTCGTTCTCACTGCCGTTCTGTCCGCCGCGCGAGCTCTCCGCGCTCTGGGCGTGGATCGCCGCTCGTATCCGCCCCGGCGGCCGCTTCGCCGGCCAGATCTTTGGCGACCGTGACACCTGGGCACAGGTTCGCAAAACCACGGGCGTGCCGCGCTCGACGGTCAATCGCATGTTCACCGATTTCGTCTTCGAGGAACTTCGCGAAGAAGAGAGGGATGATCGGACAACCATGGGCGAGCTCAAGCACTGGCACGTGTTCCACATTGTCGCGCGTAAGCGGAGATAACTGTGTGCAGACGTGCTACTGCGTCCTCCCTAATATAGGCGTGTCCTCCATTTTCTCGGCCATTGCAGGCCAGCAGTAAGGGAAAGTTCTTCCAGCTGCGCAAGGACCTCCCCGATAGCCCATATGCCGGACACTTCGCCCGGCCAAGGTCCTCTTTGGAGTTTTTCGATGCGTCTTCGCTCCACCCGCCGAATGCTTGCTCTACTTGCCGCTCCCTGTGTGCTCGCCTGGTTTGGAGCGGCAGCTTCGACCCTCGCGTTTGATGAGGGGCGCGAACATATTGCACCCACGACCGACCATGATGATCATGGCCACGCCGCGCTCGCGAAAGATGCGCACGCACAGCCCGTAGGAAAACAAGTTACGGATTCTCCCAAAGCCGAGCCCAAGGCAACCGCCAAGCCAGAGACCAAGATCGACACCAAGACCATCTCCATGCACGGCGGCGAGACCAAGTCCGACTCAAAGGTGTTGAGCAAGGCAACATACGCTGCCAGTCCAGCCGATGCGCCAGTCACCGCCGACGCAGCTCTGAAGATGCTTCAAGAGGGAAACCAGCGCTGGGTGATGGACAAGGATGAGAATCCGAATACAGAACCCGCACGCCGCGCGATGGTGACGGAGAAGGGCCAGAAGCCATTCTGCTCAATCCTGACTTGTGCCGATTCGCGTCTCCCCGTCGAGCGCATCTTTGATCGGGGCGTGGGTGAGCTTTTCGTCGTTCGCGTGGCGGGAAATGTTGCCGGCACGAGCGAGACGGGCACGTTGGAGTACGCCAGCGAGCACCTCAAGACACCGCTCTTTGTCGTCATGGGCCACACGAACTGCGGCGCGGTCGCCGCGGCCGCCAGCGGCGCGGCACTGCATGGCGCGCTTGGTGAACTGGTGTCGAACATCGCACCCGCCGTGGATCGCGTGAAGCGGAATAACCCGGAGATTGACGAGAAGCAGATCGCCCCGCTGGCGGTGAAAGAGAATGTCTGGCAGACCATCACGGATCTGCTCAAGCGCAGCCCCGACATGCGCGCGGCGGTGAGCAAGAACGAGATAAAGATCGTCGGCGCGGTCTGCGATATCGCTACCGGCAAGGTGGAATGGATGGGCGAGCACCCTTGGCAGTCAGAACTGGTCGAGGCCTTCAACGTTCGGGCCAGCAAGGCGACCCAAACCGTCGAAGCCGCGAAGCACGACGAAAAATAAGCCAAGGGCCGTAATCGAGGACAGATAAGTCCGAATCATCAGGGGCGACCGGCACGGGCCGGTTGCCCCTTTGCAATTGGCGAGGGGGTGTGCGGTGTGGGGTCGGTGTTCGGGGCACGATTGGATCGGATACGCTTCACGCCGATTCTCGACTTAAGACAACCTACCCACTATGTCATCCGCCACTTCCATCCTCGATACGCCTCTCAGCGGCCCTTCCGCGCGGACGCTCTCCGATCTTGCCCTTGATCTGCACGCGGTCTCCAAGACCTACTCGGGCGCGTTCGGTACGAAGAAAGTCCACGCGCTGCGCGAGATCGACATGCGGGTGCATCGTGGTGAGATCTTCGGTCTGCTCGGGCCGAACGGCGCGGGCAAAAGCACGCTGGTCAAGATCCTGATGACAGTAATCCGGCCTACGACCTGCCGGGGCCTGATGCTCGGCAAGCCGGTGGGCGACAAGAGTTCGCTACGGCGCGTCGGATATCTTCCCGAGCATCATCGCTTTCCGGATTACCTCACGGCCTCGCAACTGCTGGACTACTTCGGCGCACTGAGCGATGTGCCGCGTGCGACACGGCGCATGAAGTCGCAGGAACTGCTTGAACTCGTCGGCCTGACATCTTGGGCGAATCACAAAGTGAAGGGCTTCAGCAAGGGCATGCGGCAGCGGCTAGGAATCGCCAACGCGCTGATGATGGACCCGGAACTGATCGTACTTGATGAGCCGACGGACGGGGTCGATCCTGTCGGCCGACGCGACATCCGGCAGATTCTCACCACACTCCGCGATCAAGGCCGCACTGTTTTCCTGAACTCACATCTTCTGAGCGAACTAGAAATGGTCTGCACGCGGGTCGCGATTCTGGTACAGGGGCGCGTTTCCGCACAGGGCAGCATCGACGAACTCACGCGCGATAGCCGCCGGTATGAGATCGAAGTGGCCGCACCGGCAGGTATGAGTGAGCAGACGCCACCACATGTGTTTCTGCCTGCCGCACTCGCGCATGTGTCGCGGCTTGAGCCGGTTTCGGAAATCGCGGCACCGACGATGCACCCGCTGGCGGGACCAAACGGCTCTTCCCCGATCGTCGCCCCCGCGGCCATGGTCATCCGCGGCAGCACCACCGCCGGAATACCGCTCACCATCGACCGCAACGGCATTCGAGTCGGCACCGACGACCCAGCAGCCGTACAGCCGCTGCTCGATGCCCTGCGGGCGAAGGGAATCACCATTCGCGCCGTGCGTCCGGTGCGGGAGTCGCTCGAAGACCTGTTCATGAAGGCCGTGACCGATCCGAACACCGGCAAGGAGTTCAAGCCGGGTGCCGCCGATGTGCGGCCCTAGCCCCATTCGACTATGCGACAAACTTTCGCCATACTTCTGGACGCGTATCGAGAGCTCAACAGCAAGAAGCTGTTTTGGATCTCGCTGTCCATCTCGCTTGCCATTGTCATTGCGCTCGCCCTACCCCTGCAGACCCAAAAAGGCATCAGCGTCTTTGGTGCCAAGCTGGAGTCCGGACCGCTCATGCTGCTGGGCGCACAGGCGATCTCCAACGCGGCGTTCTACAAGTTCATTTTCTCATGGATTGGTATCAATCTCTGGTTGGGGTGGGGTGCCACGATACTCGCGCTTATCAGTACGGCGAGCATGATTCCCGACCTTGTTTCCAGCGGCTCGATCGAGCTCACGCTTGCCAAACCGATTGGTCGCATCCGACTTTTCCTGACCAAGTTTTGTGCGGGGCTCGTGTTTGTGGGGCTGCAGGCCGGGATCTTCTCGCTCGGAACGATCGTCGTGATCGGGCTGCGCGCCGGACAGTGGGATGCACGCCCGCTGCTGGTCGTACCCATCATGGTTGCATTCTTTTCGTTCTTGCACTGCATCAGCATTCTGGTGGGACTGATCACTCGCTCAACCCTCATGGCGCTCATCGTCGTTCTGCTAATGATGCTCTTTTTCTCGGTGCTCGGAACGGTCGAGAATGTCTTTTTCCAGCAGCGGATTCAGGCCGAGCAGTCCATCACGCGATTTCAAGAGCAGAGCAAGGCATTGAGCAGCGCCGTCGGCGTTGTCGACGCCCAGATTGAACGATTGTCAAAGCCGGACGCAGTATCTCCAGCGGAGACTCCGGAGCCGTCGCCCACGCCATTGACCTCCCCAAAGCAAGACGCGGATGCCGGGCAAACCGCTGATCCTGCTGCTCCCTCGCCGCCGGCACGCGGGCCGCGGCGAAATGCAAACCGCATTCTCGCGGCCGGGCAGCGCATGCTCGATGCCGCTACAGACAACAACATTGAGTCTCTCCGTGCTCGTCGCGAGCAAATGAACTCTCAAATTTCTGGCTTGAAGGTCCAACTCGATGAGAGCAATGATTCTCTCTCAACCATTCGCACATGGCATCGGTGGCTCTATGGCACCTTCACTTTCTTTCCAAAGACCGGGGAGACGAAGGAACTCTTTCAGCGATGGGTGATCGACAAGAGCGATTGGGTCGGATTTCTCAAGATGCTCGACCAGATCTCTGGCGGAGATGGCGGCGCTAGCGCACAGGATGCAAGTAACAAGCGCCCACTCTGGTGGATTCTGGGTACTTCGTTTGGATTCGAGTTCGTGATCCTCGGAATTGCGACCTGGATCTTCGCGCGGCGCGATTTCTAGAAATGGTGCGACATCCAAGTTAGTCCGGCAACCGGCTCCGCATGAACACTCTCGGAAGTGGTTCGCAGCGTTGCCAGCATCATCCAAACCGAACGGGTGATCTCGCTCAGTTGTTCCGCGCCCCCACCGGCTCCCCCTGATTCGCCTTCGCCAGAATCCCATCCAGCAGTCCACGGACTTCCTGCGCCATGCGGGTGTTGGGGAACTCGTTGACAATCCGGCGGCCAAGCGCAGCCGCCTGTGCCCACTGGCGGTCCTGCACGGCGATTTTGAACTGGGCGCCGAGGTTGTCGCGGGCCTTGGAGATCACGCCGCGGGCGACCTCGCGGAGCGGCGCGGCCTCATCTTCCGTCAGATAGGCGTCCAGTTCCTTGAGCTGGGTCATCGCTTCTTCCACTTTGCCGTGCTGGGCGGAGTCGAGGAATCGGCGTTCCAGATCGCCTTTGTATACGCTCCGGGCCTGCTCCACGCGGTCGCGGAGACGCTCGACGCGGGTGGAATCTGGGAACAGCCGCTGGATGCGACGGGCCTCGTTGGCGGCTACATCCCAGCGACGCTGCACAATGAGGCCGTCCAGCCGCGCGATGGAATCGGCGACCTTGCGCTCCTGAATCTCCGAGCGAGCGAGTTCGATGCGGGCACGGAACTCTTCCGCGTCCTGCCGATAGCCGAATCGCTGGGCGAGCTCATCGCAGAGCACCAGCGCGGCGTCCCACGCCTGAGCGTGAATGTCTTCCTCGATGGCCTTGCAGAGCATGTTGCGTTCCGCGCCACGGTTGAGCACGCGCCGGGCATCGTCGGAGACCATCGCGTGGTCGCCGAGGTGCTGAATCGCGCTCACGAGGGTGTCCATCTTGCGAGAAATCACCGCGTTCTGCTGGGCACGCTTGCGCATCTGCCACATCATCGGGGCGATGGAGAGCACGACGATGAAGCCGAGGGCGCCAACGCCCTGGATAATCACGCCCGCGATCGCGTCATTCGGCCAACTCTTCATCACGGTGCCGAGCACAATCAGGCCAAGACTCAGTATCAGGGGAAATCCGTGGTCTAACAGGATTGCCGCAAACGGGCTGATCGGGGCGCGCTGACGCGGCTGGATCGGGCCGGAGGGCAGGTTGCCGTCGTTTTGCGAGTAGTTTGAGCCAGCCATTGGTCGTCCTCCGTGATTGCCCATCCGGGCGGCGTTCTACACCATACCCACTCTTGCGGCTACGGGATGCGTTCGTACCGCGAACTGCATCGAACCATCCCGGAACGGCGGCGGAATAGTATCGACCAATGGCCAACCCCAGCCGAGCAGACGCCGCAGCTACCAGCCAAACGCCCAAACCCGGCGTGGAGTGCTTCACACTTGGTCCGTTTGCCACAAACTGTTATGTGGTGACTCCCTGCCCGAAACCGGCGGGTGGGCCATGCTGGATCGTGGATGCCAGCTTTGAGCCGGGGCCGCTGATTGAGTTTGTGCGGAGGGCTGGCTTGGCCCCCGATGCCCTGATCCTAACGCACACGCATGTGGACCACATCGCTGGGGTGCGGGAGGTGCTCGCGGCCTTCCCGGGCACGCCCTTGCTTGTACATCCGCTGGAGCGAGAATGGCTCTGGGAGCCGATGCTGAATCTGTCGGCGATGTCGGGCCAGCCGATTACAACACCCGAACCGAATCGCCTGATCGAAGAGGGCGAGACGCTCGCGCTGGGTGACCTGCAGTGGCGGGTGCTGCACACTCCGGGGCACTCGCCGGGGGGCATCACGCTGTATCACGAACCATCGGGAACCGCGATTGTCGGCGATTCACTCTTCTCTGGGTCAATCGGGCGAACAAATTTTCCCGGCGGCGATCACGCCACGTTGGAACGTTCGATCCGCGAGAAGTTGTACACGCTACCCGGCGAGGTGCGCGTGTATCCCGGGCACGGACCGGCGACGACGATCGGACGCGAACGGAAGAGCAATCCATACGTGAGCGGATAATCTCTTAAGCAAAGAGCCCCGGAATAATCCGGGGCTCCGTGAGCGTTCGTTGTAGCGGTGCGTTGCTTAGTTCTGTGCATCCGGATGAGTTGCAAAGCCCTTGTCCATCGACTGCAACAGGGCGCTCGCCTGCGGATTCTGCGGGTCCACCTGCTGGGCCTGCGCGAGGGTGGTGCGGGCTTCGGTCATTTGGCCGAGGTCCTGCTGGATGATGGCCTTGAGCACAAACGGCGCGCTGTTCTTGCCGGCCTTTGCCGTCGCAGCATCCGCCGCGGCGAGCGCATCATTGAGCCGATTGTCCTGGCGGCAGAACATGGCCTTGAGCATGTAGCCCTCTGGGCGATCGGGGGCCATCGCAGTGACACGCTGCATGGCGTTGCGCAGGCCGCCCTTGTCGTGCAGAATCGCACAGACGTTGCCGAGGTCAATCCACGAACGCAGATCGGCGGAGCCATCCTTGTCGGCGGTGAGTTCCTGAAGCGCGGCGCGGGCATCCACAGGGCGGTTGAGCGCGATGAGACACTTGGCCCGCATTCCGCGAAGGTCACGCCGGTTCTTGTTCTCTTCCTTGGCCAGCAGTTTGCCGAGCAGCGATTCCGCTTCGGCGTACTGGGCCGTGGCAATCTGCGCCTGCACCAGGTCCTCGCTGATGGACTGATCGCCCGGGGCGAGCAGCAGCGCTTCGGTGAACAGCACGACAGCACCCGCGTGGTCGGATTTCAGTTCCGCGATGTGGCCCATGGTCTGGCGTATCGCGGCGTTGTACTGGAGATACTGCTTGCGATCCAAGAGCAACTGGCTGGCCTCATCAAACTTGTTCTGGTTGATGAGCATCTCCGCCGCGGCGACGACATACTGCGCGTTCGCGGAGTCGAGTTCCATCGCCTTGGTGTAGCTGACGAGCGCCTCCTCGGACTGGTTCACACGCTCGTACACGATTCCGGAGTAGTAGTACGCCTCCACAAACGCGGGATCGATCTTCTGGGCCGTGAGGAACTCCTGACGCGCTTCCTCGAGGCGGCTCTTCTCGAGCATGATGCGCCCACGCAGCAAGTGGCTCTTGGGCACGTTGGAGTTCATGGCGATCGAGCGATCGACGGTCTTCAAGGCCTTGTCCAGATCGCCCGCGAGGAACTGCTGGTGGGCCATCTGCCACTCAGTGCCACTCTTAAGCATCGTCATCTTTTCCTGGGCCTGGTTCAGATGTTCCTGGGTGAACTGGCCGTGCTTGCCGAGGCCGCCGCAACCGGTGAGGGTGACGGTGGCGAGCGTGGCGAAGGCGAGCGTTGCGATGCGGATCATGCGGGGGGTGCGAGTTGTGCGGTTCATGCGGTTGCTCCGGTTATGGGTCTGGTCCGGTGATATCGGAAAAAAAGGGACGTGGGGTTTGCTTCCCACGTCCCTGTTTTGACAAATCGTGCGATTTACTTGCTGTTGGATTCCGTCTCGACCCCCGCCGTGGCGGGCTCGGTCTTGACGGGATTGAGTGCGGGCTCCGTCTTGCCAGCCGGCTTGGCCGCGCTGGCGGTGGACTTCGCCAAAGGTCGGTCCTTGGCATCAAAGCCCGAGGCCCAGAGCTGGCCGGTCTTGGGGTTGAAGATCCAGCCGTAGTCCGACTGATAAGTGTCGCTGGGCTTCTCGCCGATGACGACCTTGGAGCCGTTCTCGCCGCCGACGTAGGTGTTGACGGGAGCAGTCTTGATGAACTGAGCACTGACGAGCTCGGCCCAGCCGCTGTGCTCGCCCTTGCCAAGCTCCGGTTGCTGGCCACTGTTCATGAGGCCGAAGAGCTCGATCTGCCCGCGAAGGCCGGGGAGAGACGCCCGCACTTCATCGGTGAGCTTGAGCTCGTCGGCGGAGAGATTCGGAACTGTGTAGATCGGCTGCGACTTCTCACTGGCGGTAATCTTCACAGACGCGGCCGCCGTCGGCTCGACATTCTGCGTAGTGGTGCTGGTGAACGCCGGAGTAGATGTGGCGTTCGAGGCCTGCTGCGAGCCAACGTTCGGCATCGGAGCGACGAAGGAGTTGTTGGAAGACTCCGGGTTGGTAGCCGTCACGATCGGAGCATTGACGGGAGCGGGCACCACCGCCGTGGTAGTCTGCATCGCCATGGTCTGAGCCAGCGTGTCCATCGCCGAAGCGGTGGGTGCGTTCTGGTTCATTTCTGCACCGGAGGTTGTGCTCGGGGTTGAATCCGAGTGCTGCTCGGCATTGGTTGTGGAAGTCGGCGCGGGCTGGGTGGTGGTGCCCTGCTCGTTCGTAATGCCGTTGTTGGTGGTGCCGCCGAGCAGATTACTGCCGGGGGTGCTGATGGTGATCGCCTCACCCGAGTTCACGGGCAGGACGTTGCCCTGGCCGGGCATCACGATCGAGGCGACAGTGCTTGCTGGAGTCGTGTTCGGATTCGCGTCCGCACGCGGAGCGGGCGGAGCGACCTTGTCCATGGGGACCGTGACCGAACCACGGGGCTTGAGGTTTTCCTGCTGCGTTGGCGCGGCGGGAATGTTCTCCATCCGCTTGGAAACCTCGGACTGCAGATACGAGTCGAGCATGCTGGGGTTGGACCAGTGCTCACGCATGCCGGTGATCTTCTCCCGCAGGCGATACGCCTCGGGCTGGTTCGGGTTCAGCGAGAGCGAGCCCTTCACCTTGTGCAGGGCTTCCTCATACTTGCCGTCGCGGGCGAGCTGCTCCGCCTCGACGTTGGCCTGATCGGTCATCTTCTCGCGGCTCCAAGGGAGCAGGCCCTGACGCATGCCGGCGCGGGTGCGCTCGATGTCGCCCAAAGCACGCTCAGAGGCGCCGGCGATCAGCGTGTCGGTCACAATCGTCGGGGTGATCAGGAAGATAATCTCGCTGCGAACGGTGGTGTCTTCGTTGCCACGGAAGGCGGCGCCGAGGATCGGTATATCACCCATCCACGGCACCTGGCGGCGTGTGAAGGTGGCGTTGTCGGTGAACAGACCGCCGAGCACGACCGTCTGGCCGTCGCGGACGTTCACGTTCGTGACCATTTCCTGCGTCACTTCGTCGGGAATCGTTACGGCGCGGCCGCCGGAGTCGGTGATGGTGCGGATTTCAGCCGAGGAGACCTGTGGCTTGAGCTCCATGCGCACCTCGCCCAGCGAGGAGACGAAGGGGCGGAAGTAGAGCTGGGTACCCGTGTCCAGGAACTCCACGCTCTGCGTGGTCGAGGTCTCGGTCTGCGTGGTGTTCAGATATCCCACGCGCTTACCGACCAGCACGCGGGCGGGCTGGCGATTCAGCGCGAGGATCTTGGGATTCGAAAGGATCACGGTGTCTGTGATCTGGTCAAGCATGCGAACGAAGATGCCCACATCACCGGCGATGACTCCGGCCTTGAAGCCGCCGGGCCCGCTGGTGTTACCAACGGTTGAGGTGACAGCGTTGCCGCGGTCGCCAACCGGTGAGACACCCTGGCCGGACGCTCCGTTGCCGCCCTTGATGAGTGCTCCGGCCGCGGAGAGCGCGCCGCCGGTGTTGATGAAGTCGACAAAGTTGAGGTCACCGATGACGGAGAAGTCCACGCCGAAAGCGTTGGCTTCGTTGAGCGAGGTCTGGAGGATCGTCGCCTCCACAAGCACCTGCTGCGGACGAGTATCAAGTTGTTTGACAAGCGTTTCGATGGCGGCGACGTTTTCCTCAAAGTCGAACACGACCATTGTGTCGCTGAGGGCGTAGTCGTTCTTGCCCACCGGAGACTTGTCCGGGATGGTGAAGTCCTTGGTCTTCTGATTGACCTTGACCTCGCCGCCGTCCTTGGAGAGCAGCGGGGAGACGAACTCCTTCGCGTCCTCGGCGTTGATGTAGTTGAGCTTGATCTCTTTGGCGACGCGCTTCTTCAGCGCGGCTTGGATGCCTTTCAGTTCATCGTTTGTATAGACGTAGATGAAGTTACCCTGCTCAACGTAGCCGAAGCCGTTGACGTGCAGGATGGCATCCAGTGCCTGATAAAAGGTAACATTGTACAGCGTCGCCGTCACCTTGCCGCTCACGCCCTTGCTGGCGACGATGTTCTTCTGCGTCTGGATGGAGAGGAGCTCGAGCACGTTGCTCAGGTCCTCGTCCTTCAGGTGCAGGTCCACCGTGTTGTGTTCGCTGACGGTGACCTTGGACTTGCTCTTGTCGTCATTGGCGGGCTTATCCGCCTTCATGGGGTCCCGCACGGCCGCGGGCTGCTGGGCCCAAACGAACGAGGGCAGGGCCAGCAAGCTGAATACCGCGATCAGCGGAAAACGGCCGGCTTTGGACACGAGCTCACGGGCGGTACGCGGACGACGGGTGAACATTGGACCTCTCCGAAAAAGAATCTGCGGCCGGCTGGTCATCAGGCCTTGGGTGCCTGCCGCGTGAAAGTTGTCGCCTCCGCCGCGTGCGAACGAGCACGCGGTTCGATCAACGTCATCGCCGGTTCTTTCGCGTGACTTTGGGAAAGTGGGGCAGGGGACGTCAAACTTTTCCAAGTGCGCAACAAACGCCGACTCGGGAGGGCCAGTGGCCGCCAATGTCCAATAACGAGAACCCATGAACCGGGCGGGGAGCCTAATCTGACGCGGCAACGAAAACGGGCCTGCCCCCGAATGGGGGCAGGCCCGGCTGTATCACGCTGAACTATGTCGTGGTCTTACAACGCTTTGTCCGTGTCGCCTGGCTTCGCAGACGCGTTTTTTTCCTTCGTTACGACCGGCACTGCTTCGAGTCCAGGGCCGGAGATCATGCCGGTGCCCAGAGCACTTGCCGAGGAAGAGGGCGGTACGTACAGGCCACCTCCCCCACTCCCCGAGACGCCGGCGAGATTGGCACCAGCGATACTCTGCGGCGCGGCCTGCACCGGTGCGGGACGCGGCGCAACATTGATCTGCGGCGTGAGTTGCAGCTTGAAGACATAGTCGGTCACGCGATCGCGCACCAGACCCATCATGTCCTTGAACATTTTGGAACCCTCGCGCTTGTACTCGATGCGCGAGTCCTGCTGAGCGAAGGCGCGGTAGTGAATGGAGTCGCGGAGTTGGTCCATCTGGTACAGGTGGTCCTTCCACAGCTCGTCGAGGGTGTCGATGAGCATGGTGCGCTCGAAGTAGAGCAGTTCGGCGCGAAGCGAAGACTCGACGCGCGAGCGGATCGCCTGCTCGCGTTCGGCACCAACGAGCCGGCGGATGTTGTCCGGGGGCTGGAGGTTGAGCTTCTCCGTAAAGTGCTTGTCCAGCGCATCGTGGTCGGTAATCGCCAGGCACTCATCGATCTTCTTCTGCAGCGTGTGATTCTCGACAAAGGCCTTCGAGGCGTCGAGCAGTTGCTGGCGGATCTGCGGGGGCGGAGTTTTGATAACTGTTTCGGGCGTCCATCCAAGTGCGTAGCGCTCGTTGGCCCACGTCACCAAGTGCGTGATGGCCTGCGGACCGCTTTGGCGGAGCATGGACATAGTTACGCTCATGATGAACTCGACAGGATATTCGATCTCGCGCTTGGTATAGAGCGCCTCGGCCTGGCCGAGAATGAGCTGCTCGACGCTTTCTTTGGACGTTTCGGAGGCCTTCAACACCTGCTCTGGGGTGATCGTGATCCCGAACTTGGCGTCCGCCCACTTGCAGAGCTCGGTCGGGCCATAGCTGCGATCGGTGAACTTCATCAGGCCGGAAAGGTCCGCCTCATCGATGCGATTCTCGGCGGCCTCGGTGAGCGTGTCCTGCACGGCGCGGCGGCCTTCCTGTCCTTTGGCGCGGATGTCTTCGGGATTGAACTCCACGCCGAAGTGGGCCCGGGCCCAGCGGCAGAGACCCTCGGCGTCAAAATCGATCTCGATCTCGCTCCCCTCAGCGGAAATGTACTCGCCGAGTGTCTTACCGATGATCTGGCGTGCCTCTTCCTTGGCATCTACACGGATGCGTTTCTCCATCTCGTTGATCTCGAGGTTGCGGAGACGCTCGGGGTAGATGTCCACCTCCAGCTTCTGACGCACGAACTCGCTGGTGCATTGGGCCGCGTAGTTCTTGTTCAGATACAGCTCGACCGCATCGCGCGATGCGTCGCGGATATAGGTGAAGATCAGCCCGCGGACATCACGTCCTTGCAGCACGCGCTGCCGCAGGGAGTAGAAGCCCTGGCGCTGGTGCTCCATGACTTCGTCGTATTCCAGAATGTTCTTGCGGACCTGGAAGTTGCGTTCCTCCACCTTGCGCTGCGCCCGCTCCACGCTCTTGGAGAGCATGGGGTGCTCGATCGCGTCCCCCTCCTTCATGCCCAGGGTGGAGAGAATCTTCATGGTTCGCTCCCCGGCGAACATCTTCATCAGGTCGTCTTCGAGCGAGACAAAGAACCGGGATGAACCGTTGTCGCCTTGACGGCCGGAGCGGCCGCGGAGCTGGTTGTCGATGCGGCGTGATTCATGGCGCTCGGTGCCGATGACGTGCAAACCGCCCATGTCCTCGATGCTCTCGAACCAGCGGATGCGGTGCAGGAGGAAACGCCCGTTCTCATCGATCCACGCGCGAAGCTCCTCGCCCGATGCGCTGTCGATCTTCTTGGGCGATATCCAGGTGTATTTCATGGCCCACTGGCGCAGGAGCTTCATCTCCAGATCGGCCGCGCTCATCTGCTCCACCTCGTGCTTGGGCAGATCGAGCTCGCGCGGGCCGATCTTGCGATAGATGTTCTCGCGCAGTTGATCATCGGTCGCGTCGATCTTGAGTTCACGCGATGCGATACTGCGGCGGAGCCAGTGATCCAGAAGGGCTTCGCGCGGGCAGGCACCAAGCTTGATGTCGGTGCCACGCCCGGCCATGTTGGTGGCGATGACAACGCTTCCGAGCTGGCCGCCGTTCTCGATGATCTCGGCTTCGCGGGCGATCTTCTCGGGCTTCGCGTTCAGCACCTCGTGCTTCACGCCGTGCTTCTTGGTGAGCATCGCGGAAAGCATCTCGCTCTTCTCGACGCTCGTGGTGCCAACCAGCACCGGGCGGCCGACATCTGCGAAGGCCTTGATCTCATCAGTGATTGCCTCCCACTTGTCCTTGCCGACCAGGAACATC
>JBKJOD010000400.1:0-5981 GCA_046593245.1 Phycisphaerales bacterium | reverse complement strand
ACTATTTTCGGCGGGGTGATTCTGTCGTACATCGATCAGGCGGGCTTTGTGGAAGCACGCAGAAACGGCGGGCACAAGTGGGTAACGGTCGCGCTGGATCGGGTGGAGTTCAAGCAGCCGGTACATCTGGGCGACATCGTGTCGCTGCACACGACGACCATGCGTGCTGGGACGACCAGCGTCACAGTGAAAGTTGAAGTAGAGGCGGAGCGGTATCTCGGGGGGGAAGTGGTTCCGGTGACGGAAGCGACGATCACACTGGTCAATGTGGGGGAGGATGGGAGGCCTGTGGCGTTTCGCAAGTGAAATAGAAGTCATTGTGCCACAGCAAGAGTGCAGGCGCAAAGGACGGCGAAGAGAGACAGGAGTGCGGCGAGAGGACAATCGCCGGCATCCTGAACTGGGAGCCAAGCCGGGCAAGTGGGTTCTCTCGCGGCGGGAAACATGGTGAGAGTCGTTCGATGCCGCGACCGTCGAAGGAACTGATGATCGCGCCCGAGGCCGGCGGCAAGCGTTAGCGCAAGAACCCGAGCATTTGCTACACTTGCCCCACTATGGCCGACGGCGCGTATCTCACCATTGTTCCTCATGCAACCTGTTTGATTGCACACATCACCTCGGAGAAGGTGGGGGCGCGGGAGTCGCAGATCATTGAGCAGGAAATCAAGGCCGCGGCAGGGGGTGCGCCGGGGAGCGCGGGGAGCAGCGTGGCAGGGCGGAAGTGGCGGATCGTGATGGACCTGAAAGATGTCACGATGCTGGCATCGATGGGGCTGGGGATGCTTGTAAGCATGCACAAGCTGTGCGCGGCGGAGGGTGGGCGGCTGGTGGTCTGCGGCCTCCGGGAGGATATCTTGCAGCTCATGAAGCTCACGCATCTGGAGCGCATTTTGAAGATTGCGGCGGATCGAGAAGCGGCACTCAAAGTGATTGGATAAAGGGGAACCGTCGATGCGCGCGCGGCTGGCCGTGATGCTGTCGGGATCGGGGCGGACGCTGGAGACTCTGGTGGGGGCAATCGGTACGGGGGCCCTTATCGCAAGCATCGAACTGGTGATCTGCTCACGCGAAACAATCGGCGCCGCCAAGGCGCGGGCGAATGGGCTCAATACGGTGGTGGTCAAGGGCGAGATTCCGCGCGAACAGTTGCAGAGGATGCTGGATGAACACCAGATCGACTACGTGGTGTGCGCGGGGTATCTGAAATACGTGCATGTGCCGGCGACCTATGCGGGGCGCGTCGTGAACATCCATCCTTCGCTGCTCCCGGCGTTCGGCGGTGAAGGAATGTACGGTGAGAAAGTCCACGAAGCGGTCATCCGTGCTGGGGTGAAAGAGAGCGGATGCACGGTGCATCTGGTGGATGAGGTATACGACCACGGGCAGGTCCTGCTTCAGCGGACCTGCCCGGTATTTCCTGGAGATGATGCACGCACGCTTGCGGCACGAGTGTTTGCGGAGGAATGCAAGGCGTATCCGGAGGCGCTGCAACTGCTCATCTCACAGGGCGTACAGGGCAAAGGCGGATTGAATCTCAGGAAGACAGAATGAACCACCGAGCCCACCAAGAACGCTGAGAAAGACAAATGAATAGAGGCGTGCTTCAGCTTATTGTTGCCCTTCTTAGCGCTCTCGGTGTGCTCAGTGGTCACTCTCTCGCTCAGCCCAACGATGCAATCGGGCCGCAGCCGCCGAAGTTTCCGACCAGACAGATGACACAGGAGGAGGCGGACGCGGAGAAGTTGCGGCTGGAGAAGGGGATCACCGACGCGTTCGCACGGAACGAGTTCGGGATCGCCGAGGTCAAGCTACGCGAGTTGATACCGCTGGATCATGAGAACTTCGTGCCATGGTACAACCTGGCGTGCGCGCTGAGCGTGCAGGGGAAGACGGATGATGCCGTGCAGATGTTGCAGCAGGCGATCGCCCGTGGGTTCGCCGATCTGCAGGAACTTCAGAAGGATCCGCACATGGCAAAGGTGCGCGGAACGCCGCAGTATCGGGCCATCGTGGCGAGTTGGGGAGAGGTCGTCGAGAAACGGTCGGAGAAAACGATCGAGGCAGCACGGAAGAAGTTTCATGTTGGGGAGAAGGGGTCGCCGTATTCACAAGAAAAAGATGAGGGGCTACGGCTGATTTATATCTCGGCGTTTGATCCCGTGCTGTTTGCACAAGCGAAGAAAGACGCTGGAAAGCTTGCGGCGTGGTGGCATGCGATGGCGGGGCGGGAAGAACGCAAGACACAAGGCGTGGAATCGTCGAGCACGCAAGAAACACCAATGACCGCTCCGCCGTGGGTGCTCGTCATTCTGCCCACTCGTACCGATTACATCACTTGGGCGCAGGCGCGTTACGGTGATCGCTACGACCGTGTTGGCGGCGAGTACAACCACGATTCGAAGATGCTGGTTTCTATGGACCTCGGATCGTCCTGGCGGCACGAGTTCTGGCATGTGCTGCACTGGCGTGACATGGATCGACGCGGCCAGCGACATCCGATGTGGATCATGGAGGGCCTCTGCTCGCTGGTTGAGGACTGCGACACCGGGCCCAAGGGAGAGATGGTTCCCACGACCAGTTGGCGAACCAACATGGTGCGGCGGCTGGCACGGAACGGCAATCTGATTCCCTTTGAGATGTTTTTCGACGCAAACCGCAAGGCGTTCATGGGGGATCGGACGCTGGCGTTTTATGGGCAGGCCCGTGCGATGTTCCTGTTTCTCTCCGCAAAGGGAATGCTGCACGAGTGGTACCAGATGTATGTCGCTGGGTACAAAGAGGATGCGACGGGGAAGTCGGCATTCGAGCAGGTACTGGGAAAGCCGATCAAGGAGATTGAGAAAGAGTTTCGAGTGTGGGCGAGACAGCTCCCCCAAGTGCCCGAAGAAGTCGGACGAGGCCCCGCCAATCTGCCCGTGGATGTGGGGATCGGAACCGGCGATGGGCCGATCGTACAGATCGATGCACTGGCGGAGTTCACCAAGCCGGGCAACCCTGCGGCGGAACCGAGCACGCTGCGCAACAAGGATGTCATCACCGCAATCGACGGCAAGCCGGTGGCCGATATGAACGACCTGGCACGGGTACTGGGTCAATATGAAGCGGGAGCCACCGTGAGCGTGGCGTACATACGCGGCAAAACGCATGGGGTGGTGAAGGTAACGTTGGTGGGGCCCAGATGAGTGACGCCTGCCCGAGGATTCGCGCGGACTTGCAGCGGCATCCCCAGACATCATGATTCTCAAGTGGAACTGGATACTTCAATCGACAGACTTCGCTGGTATGACTGGGAAGCCAAAAGAATGAAAGAGTCGCTCTGTTGCTACCTGTCGGTAGCCGGAGATCTGCGGAAGATCGTGCAACAATCCACGAATGACCACCCCCACTATTACCGACTCGCTCGCGACCGCGTCGATGATTTCCACACCGATCCGCGTCGAAATCCCGCACACCACGGGCAGCTCCACCCGCGAGTTCGCGATCAAGAAGGTGCCATTTGAGAACGAGATGTTTGACGTGATGGGCGGATGCTCACGTCACGAGATCAAGATTCATGAGCATGGCTTTGTCGGGCTCGTAGATACCATGCCGCGGCTCGCACCCGTCGGGCAGACCGCAGACGCAGCCATCGTGCAGGCGGCGCGGGTGAGCTACGGGCAGGGAACGAAGAAAGTAAACGAGGATCGGGGCCTGATCCGCTATTTGCTGCGGCACCGGCACACGACGCCGTTCGAGATGCTCGAGTTCAAGTTCCACGTCTCGATGCCGATCTTCGTGGCCCGCCAATGGATCCGCCATCGCACGGCGAACGTGAACGAGTATTCCGGTCGCTACTCCATCGTGCCCGACCGCTTCTACAAGCCAACGATTGACGCAGTCCGCAAGCAGAGCGCGAGCAATCGGCAAGGCGGCGAAGAGAAGTTTGTTGCGGATGCCGCGACCGCGCCGGATGAGCATCGAACCGCCGAGGAGTTTCTGCAGTATCTCGACGACGCAGAGAAGATGTACGAGCGCTACGAATCGCTCACCAAGCAGGGCGTGAGCCGCGAGATGGCTCGCATCGCGCTGCCGGTAAGCGTGTACACCGAGTGGTACTGGAAGTGCGACCTGCACAACGTGCTGCGCTTTCTCTCGCTGCGCATGGATTCGCACGCGCAGGAGGAGATTCGCATTTACGCCGATGCGATGTACGCGCTGCTGCAGCCGATTGTGCCGCTGACGATGGAGGCGTTCCGGGACTATGAACTCCAAAGCGTGCGGCTCACGCGCCTGGAGATCGAGGCGATGCGTGCCAAGAGCAGCACAATCACGGGCGACAACAAACGCGAGCAGGCGGAGTGGGATGCGAAGCGGACGACGCTCGGGCTATAGGCCGAATCATGTGCTCTGAGACGCGGCCTCGGCGAGCCGCGCTTGCGCCAGTTTTACGTGCCCTTCATGTGAACCTGCTGAATCCACCCAGATGGGTGGAGGCATTCCACTGAAACAGCAGGTGTTGACCGGAATTCCGCCGCACGCTTGGCGAAGTCATGCGAACATAAGTGATCAGCAGCGGCGTCGCTCTCGACTCGCGGGTACACCCACGGAGGATCACGCATGGTAACGGTCGAACAAGATGGCTCGCTGAGTTTTCGTGTGTATCTGCCGCACGCGCAGCGCGTGGAGCTGGTCGCGGACTTCACGGACTGGGGAGCGGGGCGGCTTGCGCTTCGGCGCGAGCATGAGGAATTGGAGCCGGCGCGTATCGACTGGGACACCTCGGAGTCTGAATCCCCCAGCCAGCGCGATGAGCGCGAGGAAGGGTGGTGGTCCATCCGCGTGCTCGCCCCCGATGGCGACCACGCCTTCAGCTATCTCATCGATGACCAGTGGTGGCTCCCGGACTACGCGGCGCATGGCGTCATGCGGAACGCGGAAGGACACTGGACAAGTCTTCTCTTTGTCCCGCCGAAACCACGGCTTGTTGAACGATCGGCCCGCCGGCGGGGGGTCTTCGCGCGAGCGAGCGCAACATGGCGGAACGGCGAGAACGCGGCATGAGAATCAGTATCGCAGGACGGAATGCACCGCACCGAACTCTTTCACCAGCGCTCGGCCGTTCAAATCGCCAAGCTCTATGAGCACCGCGATACCGACGATGCTGGCTCGCATCCCTTGCACAAGCTTGCAGCACGCCTGCATGGTGCCACCGGTAGCGAGTAGATCATCCACCATGAGCACCCTCTGGCCGGGCTCAATGGCATCGGAGTGAATCTCCATCGTGTCCTTGCCGTATTCAAGCTCGTAAGAAATGGACGCCTTCTTCCACGGGAGCTTGCCGGGCTTGCGAACCGGGACAAACCCCGCGCTCAGGGCCTGTGCCATCGCCATTCCGAATATGAAGCCGCGAGACTCCGCACCCACGACGAGGTTCACGCCCTTATCGCGGAAGGGGTTGACCATCAGCTCAACCGCCAGCGCAAGCCCCGCTGGGTCTCGAATGAGCGGCGTGAAGTCCTTGAAAAGGATGCCGGGCTTTGGAAAGTCCGGAACATCGCGGATGAGCTTCTTCAGGCGGTCGGAAGGGGATTGATCCATGTTCGCAGTGTACGCCAAGTCAACCGGGGTAGTGTGGCCCTGATCAGTTCGACCACCAAACCCTGAAGCGGCACGGCGACTCAATCATCATCCGCCATCACTTTGATCGTTCCCACCACCATGAAGTGATCGCTGAACCGACGCTTGTACTCGCGGGCATCGATGCCGCGCTTGCTCATATATGAATCCGATATGACCTCAAACGTGTGCGCGGCAAACTCGGGCTGCGAGGCGGGGACCAGTTCGCGGTCCATGCTCCCGCCTCGCCAGTGTGTCGCCCGATGCAGGGCGTTGAGGTCGAAGAATCCAGCTTTTTCAAGCGCGATGATCGCGGGCTCGTGGTCGCCGGTGCAGTTGGTGTCGCCGACGAGCAGAATATCTTCATCGTGGAACTGCTTGCGAAC
>JBKJOD010000234.1:0-3574 GCA_046593245.1 Phycisphaerales bacterium | reverse complement strand
GCTCCGCGTTGAACGCCCGCCGCGGATCGAGCGCAGGATCCAGCGATGGGTGCCGCTTCGCCTCCGCCAGCCAATCCATATACACGACCGCACTCGGACTTGCGCTCAGCATCTCCGCGTACTTCGGCCCGCTCGTGAACGACTCCGCGTCTACCGTCGGCCACCCCGTCCGCACGAATGACGCGAGATTCTTCGCAAGTTCCGCGGCCTCCGTTGCTTGCTTTTCCAGCGTAACCAGGTCCTCGCGTTTCGCCGTGCTTCCATCCGAGATATTCGCCCCCACCATCGCCGCGGCCGCCGCCGAGAACTTCCCCAAAATCGGATCGTTGATCGATGCCATCGCCTCGCGATTCTTCTGGATTTCCTCCCACGCCGCGTCCACCTTCTCCACGATCGGCACCAGCCCGAGCACCGAGTCCACCGCCACCGCCGGATCGGGCGCTTTGTCCGGGTTCACATTCGCCGCCGCGTTCTCCAGCACCATCGCCGGACGCACCCACCCTTGCTGGCGATACACCATCGCCTTGTCCTTCAGTCGCTGCGGCGCCTTCCACCCTTCCACCAGCCCCTGCTTGATCGCATCCACCGATGCCAGCGCGGCCACCGTCTTGTCCACACCGGTATCGCTGCGCGCATAATCCGTCGGCGTGTTCGAGAGCGGCATCAGGTCCGTATCCCGCACCACGTGCGCGATCGACCACGGGTCGTATCCCTCCGCGATGCCCGGCAGCGACAGCAGTTCCTTGAGCTGCGGATCGGTCGCCGCGTAGGCCTCGCGCCGGGTGGCATACCCGCGCTCACGCAAGCCCATCGTCGGGGGCTTCCCAAGCCCATCCTGAAACAGCGAATACCAGCCGCGATACGCCGCGCACAGGTCGCGCCACTGCTGCGCGTGGACCAGCGGCTGCTCGTTCCACTTCACGATCGTGATGACTTCCCGATGAGTGTAGTGATACACCCCAAACCCGATCCCTCCCGCCAGCAGGGCCGCAGCCGCCATTCCCAGTAGCAAGGGCGTCCGCGACCGCTTCGCCACCGCCAGCGGTCTGAGTTTCTCCGCGAGTTCTTCCAGCGTCGGCCGCTCCGCCCGCGGGTTCGGGTCCAGCAGCGTGTTCACCAGCTCGCGCCACTTGTTCCCATCCCGCCCAAGCGCGGCCCACGCCACCGACGGCTCCACCGGCCACCCACCCTTGAACGGCGAGTGCAGCACCATCGCGTGAATCAAAGCGCCGATGCCGCGCAGATCGCTCAGCCGAGCCTGCTCAAGAGTCCGCTCCGCGTCCGGCGACGGATCGCACAACACCACCCGCGCCGCCCGCAGTTCCTTGTTCACATCGCCGCAGATCAGCACGTTCGACGGCTTGAGATTGCCGTGTCCGCGCTGCACATGCTGCTCCAGATCGCGGAGCGCCTGCACCACCTCCCCCACCAGCCACGCCAGCGTCGGCCCATCAAACGGCACCTTGCCCGCGATGACTTTTTCAGCAGTCGCGATCGTCGCCAGATCGGTGACGCAATATGCCCCAACACCTTCCTCTGCGCCGGGCTCCCCTGGCCGCCCGATCGCGTACACCTTCGCCCAGTGCTCCGCACATCCCGAGTGGTCACCAATCCGCTTTGCGTATTCTGCGCCAAGCACAAACGCCGCGATCTCACGATCCACCTGATCCGGGCGCAGCACCATCGCATCTGGCCGACAGGTCTTGACCGCGAACACCACATCCGATTCCGCCCCGGTCTTCCCCGCGGCAAACACCGCCCCAAGCCCGGTGCGGTGGAGTTCTTGAACCGTGGTGTAGTCGCCGAAGGTGGGCATGACGCGGATGATACAGCCATATCCCGTTGAGTCGCACGCCGTGTGCTCGCACTACCATCGGCTTTGGTTTTCCACACCTCCCGCTCTCAGGAACTCCCATGCTCCGGATTCTGCACGTTGGTCTGGGCCCGCTCGGAAAGATGATGGTCGCCGACATGGCCCGACGCGCCGTGGCGAACGTCACTGCCGCCGTAGATGTGGACCCCGCCATCGCCGGTAAGCCCCTCGCCGCGATCGTCCCCGAGTGCGGTTTTGGCTGCACCGTTTCCCCCACCATCGCCGAAGCCGCCCGCAACGGCCCCTTCGACGCCGCGTTGCTCACCACTTCCAGCGATCTGGCCAAGTGCATGGGCTCCCTCCGCGAACTCCTCGCGCTCGGCCTGCCCATCGTCTCCACTTGCGAGGAACTGCTCTTCCCCTGGCTCCGCCACCCCGCCGCGGCCGCGGAACTCCAGCAACTCGCCGTCAAGCAGGGCGGGCGTGTCCTCGGTACGGGTGTGAATCCCGGGTTCCTGATGGACACGCTCCCTGTGGCGGCCACGGCCGTCTGTCGCAGCGTGCGCAGCGTCAAGATCTGGCGCATCCAGGATGCCACGCCCCGTCGCATCCCCTTCCAGAACAAAATCGGCGCGGGACTCGACGACGCCGGTTTCGCCGCCCGCATCAAGGACGGTTCCCTCCGCCACGTCGGCCTCGGTGAGAGCATCCACTTCGTCGCGCACTATCTCGGAATGAAGATTGACAAGTGGGATGAGAGCATCGAAGCCGTGAAAGCCGACCGTGATCTCTCCGCCGCGATTGGGCCGATCCGCAAGGGCATGGCCGCGGGCGTGCGTCAGGTGGCCCGCGCGTGGGCCAAAGGTGCTCCGACCACCGACGCCCCGCTCATCCAGATGGAGTTTCAGGCCGCCATCGGCCAAGCCGATCCGCACGACCGCGTCGTGATCGATGGCGAACCCCCGATCGATATGATCCTCCGCGGCGGCGTTCACGGCGATATCGCCACCAGCGCGATCTCCATCAACTCCATCCCGTCCCTCATCGCCGCGCCCCCGGGCCTGCACACCATGGCCACCATCCCGCTCGTTCGATTCATCCGCTAGCACCGTACCACGGGCATCCTGCCCGTGTCCCCCGCTTCGTCCGCCGCCTTCTCCCATGCCTCCCCCCGACCGCTCCCACATTCTCACTGAACAGCGCAATCCGCGCTCCATGCGTCTGCACGAGATGTCGGTGCGCGAGTGCGTGCAACTCTTCAACGATGAAAATCGGCTTGTGAACGATGCGATGGAGCGGGCCGCGCCCGCGCTCGCAGCGTTCATCGAGCAAGCCACGCCCCGCTTCATCGCGGGTGGACGTCTCATCTACCTCGGTGCCGGCACCAGCGGCCGCCTTGGCGTCCTCGACGCCAGCGAGTGCCCCCCCACTTTCCAGACCCCGCCCGATCGCGTCATCGGCATCATCGCCGGTGGAGACGGCGCACTCCGCAAAAGCAGTGAAGGCATGGAAGACGACTTCAACGGCGCGTCCGCCGAACTCGATGCCCTGAAACTCACCCCCCTCGACATTATCCTCGGCATCGCCGCCGGTGGCACCACCCCCTACCCACTCGGCGCACTCGCCCACGCCAAAGCTGTCTTCTCTGCTGCTTCACATCCCCCATCGCACATCCCACATCCCACATCCCCACTCACCGCCCTGCTCACCTGCACCCCCGTCCCTCGCCCCCCCGCTGCGGATCACCTCATCGTCCTCGAA
>JBKJOD010000206.1:0-2612 GCA_046593245.1 Phycisphaerales bacterium | reverse complement strand
GGTGAGCGCAACGCGATCCTCTACACCCTCATCGCCAACTGTCGACTGCACGGTAATCGGTAAAGGCGCGACCCCCTTGTTGCTCGGGGTTGTTCGGGTAGGATTCAGGGTTTTTGCCGCGCGGCGGTTTTTTGCGCCGGCTGACCGGCCGGCTTTTGGCGGGCCTTCTTCCAGTTGAGCGGCGTCAACTCCGCGACGTGCTGATTGGTGGTCGATGGAAGCTTGGCGAGCACGTCCTTGAGGTATTCGTAGGGTTCGATCCCGTGCAGTCGACAGTTGGCGATGAGGGTGTAGAGGATCGCGTTGCGCTCACCGGCTTCTTCGGATCCGAAAAACATCCAGTTCTTTTTTCCCAGGGCCGTCGGCCGGATTTTGTTCTCCACGAGGTTGTTGGTCCATTCGACTTCCCCGTGCTCGACGATCCGGGCCAGTGCGGGCCACTGGTTCAAGATGTAGCGAATGGCTTCTCCCAGCTTGCTCTTGGGCAGATGGCGGGGCTGCAACCGGACGAGGGCGCGATGAAGTCTTTCCACCACCATCCGATGGCACGACGCTCGTTTGATTTCTCGCAGCACCGGCCCCGCTCGTTCTTCGCGGAGTTGCGCCTCCCACTGATACAACCAGCCCATTTGATGGAGGATCCATCCGGCTTGCCGCGGCGCCTGCTCTTGCGCCTCAAACACCAGTCGCCGTGCATGAGCCCAGCACCCAAAGAGCAGGATCCCGGGCTTGTCCCGGGCGAACGCCGGATACGCGGAGTAGCCGTCGCACTGAATCTTGCCTTGAAATTTTTCTCCCAAGAGTGAGTCCAAGCAATGGGCCGCACGGCTGGCGTGCCATTGATAAATCACACACTGGCCGGGAACGTGTCCGGTCCACAGATAACCCTGGGCGCATTGGCCTCGTCCGGGATCCAGATATTTGATCGGCGTCTCATCGACCTGCACGTAGCGGCTGGTTTGAAACTCTTGCTTGAGGCAGCGGACGATGGCTTCCAGCAGCGTCGTCCCTTGTTTCATCCACAGCACCATCTGCTGTCGGGCGATGAAGACCCCGTGCCGCTCCGCGTAGATGCTTTGCTGCCGGTAAAAGGGAAGGTGATCGGAAAACTTGCTCACCAGCAGGTAGGCCAGCAGTCCGGGAGCCGCCAGGCCGCAGGCACGTTCTGGGGCCGGGGCCACCACGGGCGGCAGCGCGCGCTGCTCGCGATGCACGTATTTCAAACGGACGGTCTCCAACCAGAAAAACTTGCCCGGCTGGTAGTCGAGCTGACGACTGACCTCCCGGCCGATTTCCTTCCACTGCTGCGGATCGGCCTGGACCTCCCTGGGCTGGATCACTTCTCGCACCACTTCCAGATAGTCGGGTGTGCGCACCCGCTGTGTCCCCTCGCGCGGACGTCGAACCGGGGCGGTGGCCGGTTGGGGGAGAGTGGGGATCTCCACTTCGCTTTCATCCAGCCCGCTCATGAGCAACTCCAGTTGATCGCCGCTGAGCTGCTCGCTCTTCTTGCCAAAGTAACGTCGCGCCAGCGCATCGAGCTTCTGGCGCAGCAGCGCGTTCTCCAGCCGCGACTCCTGGAGCTGTTGCTGCGCCACCGTCAACTGCTCCCGCAGTCCGGCGATTTGTTGTTGCAGCCCAGTGACGATCATCAGCGTTGAAGATCGGATCGCTGCACCCTCCAAACTGTTCAAACTTTCCCGACAATTTTTTCTGCGCAAGCAATCTGCCTGCTTCAGGCGCACTCGTACCACGCGCGACGCGCGCCCTGCTTGAGATCCACCCCGTCGAGCAGGAGTTGCAGGGCCTGCGGAGCGAGCCGGAGCTTGGCGCCGGGCTCGCCCGCGCTTTGCGGCCAGCAGTAAGTGCCCTCCTCCAGGCGTTTCATCAAAATGCAAACTCCCGTTCCGTCGAAGTAAAGGATCTTGATCCGATTGCGGCGTCGGTTGCCGAAAACAAAGAGGGCTCCACTTTTAGGATCCTCGCCCAGTTGCTGCTGGGCGGCGGCCCAGAGGCCGGTGAAGCTCGCGCGCAGATCGCAGGGAGCCGTGGCGAGGAACACTTTCAGGTGGGAGTGGAAACTCAACATGGCGCCTGGAAGTGTTTGAGCAGCGTCGCTGCCAGCTCAAGTTGCGCCGGTGAACTGAGGCGCAAGCGCGCGTGTGACCCAAACTCGATGATTAACGGTTCGACCACGGGCTGGGGCACGATCTCGACCTCGGCAAAGGCGACCCGCTTTCCACGGGCACGCTGATGCCGCCAGTGGCAAAGCGTGGTGTAAGTGATCTGGCGCTCCCGCGCAAAGGCCGCCGCAGTAAGCCCGCTGCGATCAAACTCGGTCAGCAACTGCTCGCGCTCCGTCGCGGTAAAACGTCGCCGAGGAGGGGCGGCGCCAGGTCGAGATGGTTTCATAGCCCCACCTCTTACCACCTCCAACGCCACTCAAACAGGGGGTCGCTACTTCACCGCTTACATTCCAGCCGATCAAACAGTTGTTATTGCATCGTGCGTCCGGGTAGGACGCCAATATCGACGGTGCATCGTGCAACCTGACAGTATCGCGCAATATGCCAAATAATCCTTCTACCTGTGAGAAGTGTTTCGAGGATGCG
>JBKJOD010000117.1:0-4758 GCA_046593245.1 Phycisphaerales bacterium | reverse complement strand
CCGCCACGACATCAACATCCTCGCCCACCGCATCCTCGACCGCAACTGGTCGATCTCTTCCCCAACGCTCCGCTCGTTTCCGATCCCCGATCGCATGGGCAACACTGTCTGCACCATCTGCCTGATCGGAATGCGGAAGTCCTAACGCGCCGCGGCCTCGATGCCTTGATGCCTCACTGCCTCGATGCCTTTCTTCCCCTCGCCAACAGCCCGCAGGCTCAGAATTTTTTCAATCGCATCCGCCGCCCCCCTCGCGCAGTTCGTTCCCGCAAATCTGCGGCATACCGCCGCGAGATTCTCGCGCTGGTCATCCGCATATCCCGGCCGGCGCATGAACTTGATGATCTCCAGCGCGAGCGCATCGCCATCGCCGAAGTATGGGATCAACTCGGGAATGATCTTCCGCCCAGCGATCAGGTTCGGCAGCGTGTACAACTCCGTGCTCACCAGCCAGCGCACGATCAGGTTGTACATCAGCCAGCTGGGGCAGTAGAACGCCACCATCGGCTTGCCCTGGCGGGCGATCTGCAACGTGACCGTGCCGCTCACCACCATCGCGTAGTCGCACCACCGCACCACCGCATCCGTGTCGCCGCTCACGATTCCCAAGCCGCTCGGCCATCCGCCGTGCGCCGCCGCGAGTTCCTGCAACTTCTTCACCGTCTCCGGCTTGGTCGCCGCGACCATCCCGAGCGCGCCCGGAAAATCCCGCCGCAAACGGTTGTACGCATCCAGCAGAATCGGAAAACTCCGCACCATCTCCGTCGGCCGCGACCCCGGCATCAGCGCAACGCGCGGCCCAACCCCACCGAGCGCACCGACCGGCGCGTTCACCTTTGCCCCGTATTCCTCAGCGCGTTTCTGGATCGCATCCAGTTCCAGCGGCTCATCAAACAGCGGATGCCCAACAAACTTCGCGGGCACGCCGCGTGCCATGAACCACTCTTCCTCGAACGGCAGCAGGCACAGCACCTGATCCGTGCGCTTCTTCAACTTGCGAATCCGCCACGATGCCCACGCCCACACCTGAGGAGCAACAAGATGCACCACCTTCAACCCGCGCTGCTTTGCCAGCTTCGCCACCGGAAAGTTTGCCCCCGGCGAATCCACCGGCACATGCAGAATCACTTTCCCTTCCGCCATCCACTTCCCGATCCGCTTGTGGATCTTCACATGCTCGGCAATTTTTCCCGCGCCGGGCATCCCCATCACCGCGTTTGCACCAGTCTCCTCGATAACGATCGCGCCCGCCGCCCGCATCTTCGGCCCGCCCCACGCATAGATCGGCAGCTCATCGGCCGTCCACCGTCGGCGCAGCTCCGCGATCACCGCCGAGGCGTGGTCATCCCCGCTGGGCTCGAAGGCGGTGAAGAGGATTCCGGGGGCGTCGGCCATGTGCAAAAATAGGCGAGCGCAACAACGAACTCGGAGAAAGCGGACCAAGGGGAGAACAGCAGAGTAGAAATGATGTTCGAAATCCATCCCCCGACCGGCTTTCTCCGCTGTTCTCTGCTCTGTCCGCTCGCTCCGAGTTCCCTCTTCTGACTCCCGTACAATCTCGCCCATCCGAAAGGCCCCCCTATGCCCCCCACCGCTCCATCCACCGTCAACCAGTTCATCGCCGGCCAGCGCACCACCGAAACTCAGCAAGGCGGTACGTCCACCAAAACCTACCCCGTCACCAACCCCGCCACCGGCGAGGTGCTTGCGCATACCGATCTCGAATCCCGCCGCAGCGCGGAGGCCGCGATCGCCGCGGCCGTCGAGGCCTTCCCCACATGGTCCGCCACGCCCGTCGGTGATCGCTGCCAGTTCCTCTTCAAGTACAAGCAGAAACTCGAAGACCACTTTGAGGAACTCGCGCAGCTCATCGTCAAGGAACACGGCAAGACCATGGCCGAGGCGAAGGGCGATGTCCGGCGCGGCATCGACTGCGTGGAATACGCCTGCGGCGCGCCGACGCTGATGATGGGGCGCACGCTCCCGCAGATCGCGGTCTCGTCATCGTTCTGTCGCACCGAGGACACCTCCGGCGTCGGCATTGATTCCACCGTCGATCGCGTTCCGATCGGTGTCTGCGTCGGCATCACGCCGTTCAACTTCCCCGTCATGGTGCCGCTGTGGATGTGGCCGATGGCGATCGCCTGCGGCAATACCTTCATCCTCAAGCCCAGCGAAAAGGTCCCGCTCTCCGCCGTACGCGAGGTCGAACTCGCGCACGAGGCCGGGCTGCCCAAGGGCGTGCTGAATCTCGTCACCGGCGGCCCCAGCACCGTTGATTATCTCATCACGCATGAGGATGTCCGCGCCGTCTCCTTCGTCGGCTCCACCAAGGTCGGCAAGCACATTTACACGACGGCGACCGCAGCGGGCAAGCGGGCCCAGTGCATGGCGGGTGCGAAGAACTACATGGTCATCATGCCCGATGCGAATCAGGATGCCGCCATCGAGGGCGTCATCGGCAGCGCGTTCGGCAACAGCGGCCAGCGCTGCCTCGCGGGCAGCGCGTGCATCCTCGTCGGCGATGCGCCGACATGGTTCATCCCCAAGATCAAACAAGCAGCCGAGAAGATCAAAGTCGGCCCCGGTGATGGCGCAGGGGTGAACATGGGCCCGGTGATCGACAAGCAATCGCAGGAGCGCATCCTCGGCTTCATCGCCAGCGGCAACGCCGACGGCGCCACGTGCATCTTCGGTGGCTCTCACCCGAAACCCGAATCCCGAAACCCGAATCCCGAATCCTGCTTCGTCCCCCCCACCATCTTCGACAACGTCCGTCCCGGCATGTCCATTCTCGACAATGAAATCTTCGGCCCGGTCCTGAGCATCGTCCGCGAACAAACTCTCGACGCCGCGCTGGCCACGCTGAACCGCTCGAAATACGGCAACATGGCCGTGATCTTCACCTCCAGCGGATACGCAGCTCGCCGCTTCAAGACCCACGCTCAGGTCGGCATGATCGGAATCAACGTCGGTGTCCCCGCCCCCATGGCCGTGTTCCCCTTCTCGGGTTGGAAGAACTCGTTCTTCGGCGACCTGCACGCCAACGGGGAGGATGGGGTGAAGTTCTACACCGAAAGCAAGGTGGTCGTGGCTCGCTGGATGTAGTTGCTTATCCCTCTCCCCTTCAGCGGTGATTCGCAATGTGTTTTCAGAAGCCCAAAGGGCAATGGCGTCTGCGCGTCCGCCGCACATGAGCGGCGATAACCTTCGCGCGCTCTCTGCCCTCCGAGTTCCTCTTCTCACCTACTATCCGACAATGAGTTCCCCGCTCACAATCCGCTATTTCGACAACGCCGCCACCAGCTTTCCCAAGCCCCCGGCCGTTGCCGATGCGATGCACAAACACCTCACGACAACCGGTGCCCCAGCCCGCGGCGTGTATTCCGGCGCGCGAGAATCTGCCCGGCTGGTGAACAAATGTCGGGAGCGAATCGCCAGACTTGTGAACCTGACGGACTCGAAGCATGGTGGGCTTGGGGGAAGCTTCGCCTCGAATCACGTCGTCTTCGGATACAACACGACAGATGCCCTCAACCTCGGTGTCAAGGGGGTGCTGTCGGCAGCACGCCGTCGCATGGGGCCGAATCAGCTTCTGCATGTCGTCACGACCGCGATGGAACACAACTCGATTCTCCGTCCGTTGCACGCGATCCAGCAGCAGGACCCCAACATCGAGTGGACGATCGTCCCCGCCGATCCGACTTCGGGCCTCGTCAGCCCAACCGATCTTCGCGAAGCGATCCGCCCGAAAAACACCATCCTCGTCTGCATCAACCACGCCAGCAATGTCATGGGCACGATTCAGGACCTTGACGCTCTTGGCGCTGTCTGTGCAGAGTTTGGCGCAGGTTCCGACGATCCGGAAGGACTTCTGCTTCTCGTCGATGGCGCACAATCCCTGGGTCACTGCCGCGTGGATATGCGAGGGATGCACATTGATCTGCTCGCTTTCCCGGGCCACAAGGGACTGATGGGCCCGACCGGCACAGGCGGATTGTGCATCCGCCCCGGCGTCGAGCATCGACTCGACACCACCCGCGAAGGCGGCACCGGCAGCATCTCCGAGCAGCAGACCCACCCGACGATGATGCCCGAAAAATACGAGCCGGGCTCGCACAACACCGTGGGCATCATCGGCTTGAGCGAAGGTGTCCAGTGGCTTCTGAATCACACGGTGGAAAAAGTCCGCTCGCACGAACTCGAGCTCATGTCGCGGCTCTTTGACGCCCTTTTACCCGATTCAAAGGGCACCTGCGCGGCGGCCCAAGGCCTCAAACTGCTGGGCCCGCTTGATCCCGCGCACCGAGTCGGAGTGTTCTCCTTCACGCACGACACGCTTACATCGCAAGAGATGGCCGCCATCCTCGAAGTGTCTTATGGTGTTCTCACAAGAGCGGGGCTGCACTGCGCCCCGCTGGTTCACGACATGATCAGTGCCGAGCAGCGCCGTATGTCGGACGGCCAGCCCGACGGGCGCACCTACACCGGTGCCGTCCGATTGAGCATCGGTCCGTTCCTCACAATCGACGACATCACCTACACGGCTACCGCCCTCATCCAGCTGTGCGAGCAGCACGCGCCATCCCTGCGTACTTGATGATTTGGTACGAGATCCTTGTCCTCAACCCTGCACATCCAGCCGCGGCTGCTTCTCGTCACCCTTCTGTTCCTGCCCCTTCTCCCGCCGATTCTCCGCAGTCTCCTCTTCCCCGTTGGCCGAGGCGTTCCGGACGGCATCCGCGGCCTGCGATGACT
>JBKJOD010000358.1:0-11567 GCA_046593245.1 Phycisphaerales bacterium | reverse complement strand
CAACGTCAAGGTCTCCGAGTCCTTCGCGAACCTCCTCGGAGGCGAGCTGGCGATCATCCACAAACGCCGCGTCTCCGGCTCCGAGGTCCGCACCGACACGATCATCGGCAACGTCAAGGGCAAGACCGTCCTGATGTACGACGACATGATCACCACCGGCGGCACCATCGTCGAAGCCGCGAAACTCGTGCTCGAGAAGGGCGCATCCAGCGTCATCGCCGCCGCCACGCACCCCGTCATGGTCGGCATGGCGATGGAGCGTCTCTCCGGCAGCCCGATCACTCGCATCGTCTGCACCAACACCATCCCCGGCGGCGAACGCCTCAGCCCGATCAAGGACCGCTACGTGGAACTCTGCGTCGCGCCGATGCTCGGCGAGGCGATCCACCGCATCCATCACAACCTGTCCGTATCCGCCCTGTTCCGCAAGACCGCGGGGGCCAAACGATGACTGATCACAATGGCAAATGGCAAACGGTAAACGGCAATTCCATTCCATTGCCTACGGCGGTTCGGTTCGTGCGCATGATTGCTCTCTGCGTTGCGCTCGCTACTTCGATCCCCATGTTGACCGGATGCACGACGAGCATCGTCGTTGATGTACGCGACGCGATAACGCATCAGCCCGTTTCCGACATTGGGGTGTCCCTCGACCTCAATTCAAGAGACCCGTTGGATTGGTACACCCACGCTGTTACCGAGAGAACCGATCAATCCGGCCGAGCCCGCTTTGCCAAATTGCGGAATGCGTCGTGGGTGCGGGTGCGTGTCGCCGGGTCAGAGACCGCCACATCCATTCCCCCGCGGCCCCAGCACGAGCAGTGGTCATCACTCCGTCCATCTCCCTCTTCCTACGAAGTTTCCATTCACAAATCGGAAACTAGTCCATAGTCATTCACCCAATGCGAACCGAACCGAAGTTCTGATTTGCCATTTGTCATCTGCTATTTGGAGATTCAGTCATGCACGAGAAGAACCCACTCCTGAAGGCCTCTGTCCGCGAGCGCGTCGGCACCCGCTATTCCGAGCGCTACCGCAAGCAGGGCTTCCTCCCCGCTGTCGTCTACGGGCACAAGCTTGAGCCGCTGGCCATCAACATTCCCGCCAAGGACTCGCTCACGATGTTCCACAAGGGCGAGAAGGTCTTCCGCATCGAGATTCCCGGCTCCAAGGGCGGCGACATGGTCCTGCTCAAGGATGTGCAGTTTGACTACCTCGGCAACAACATCGTCCACGCCGACTTCGCCCGCGTGACCCTTGACGAGCGCATCCACACCAAGGTCCACATCCGCCTCATCGGCGAGCCCATCGGCATGAAGCAGGCCGGCGCGATCCTCATGCACCCCACCACCGAGATCGAGATCGAGTGCAAAGTGCGCGACATCCCCGACCAGCTCGAAGTGCATGTCTCCGATCTGGACATGGGCCAGACCATCACCGCCGACAAGGTGAAGCTCCCCGTTGACAACATGAAGTTGGTCACCGACTCGCACGCCGTCGTCGCCCAGATCATTCTCGGCGTCGAGCTCAAGATCGCCGAAGAGACCGCCGTCGCCACCGATGGCACGACTCCCGAGGTCACCACCGCCAAGAAGGATGGCGACGACGCCGCCAAGCCCGGTGCCGCTCCCGCCAAGGGCGCTGCTCCGGCCAAGGGTGCCGCTCCCGCCAAGGGCGCTGCCCCGGCCGCAGGCGCCAAGCCCGCCGCCGGTGCCAAGCCCGCGGCTGGCGCGAAACCCCCGGCGAAGAAGTGAGTTGACCAGAAGTGACGGAGTGACGAAGTCGGAAAGTGACGAAGTGATGAATCACCATGTGCAAGCACATCACGGCTCCGGAAGAACGATCGGTGGGCGCGGAACTCGGTTCCGCGCTCACCCCCGTCGTTCTTGCCGCGCCGGCTCATCGCCTCGCCGCCCCATTCCTCGCTCACCCCGCCGCTCTCTTCTCAGCTTCCTGTCTTCGTCACTCCGTCACTCATCCACTCCGTCACTCCACCCCATGAAACTCATCGTCGGCCTCGGCAATCCCGGTCCCCAGTATGACAAGACGCGTCACAACGCGGGCTTCATGGCTGTGGACCGCCTGCAGAAGCGCTGGGCGTCCGGATCGACCCCAAAGGGTCGCTTCTCCGGCGTCTGCGTCGAGGTCTCGATCAAGTCCGAGCGGGCTCTCCTGCTCAAGCCCACCACCTACATGAATCTCTCCGGCCGCGCCGTGGCCGAGGCCATCGGCTTCTACAAGATCAACGTCGCCAGCGACCTCATCGTCATCGTGGATGACGTCGCGCTTCCCTGCGGCACCGTCCGCGTCCGCGCTGGCGGCGGCGCGGGTGGCCACAACGGCCTCTCGGATATCCAGCGTGCCCTCGGCACCGACCAATACCCCCGCATCCGCGTCGGTGTGGACGCCTGTCCACCCGTCATGGCTCTGGAGGACTACGTCCTGGGCCGCTTCTCACCGGAACAGATGGCCCTTGTCGAGCCCGCGCTGGAGAAGGCCGCCGACGCCGCGGAGCTCTTCACCACCCAGGGGGTCACCGCCGCGATGAACAAGTTCAACGCGTCCGCTACAGCAACAGCTCCCGAAAAAACGCCCAAGCCCCCCACTCCACCCACCACCGGCGGCAGCGCCGGGCCGGTGTCAAAATAGTCCGAGTTCTCGCGGTTGTTTTCCCTTATCAAATACACACGAATAGAATGCTCAGCATCAAGAAAGGTTGAAGTCCCATGGCAGAGAAGCGCACGTACAACTATGAGGCCATGTTCCTGCTCGGTCAGGCCCAAGCCGCCGATTTCGGAGCCGCCGTCGCCCACGTCCGTCAGCTCATCGAGAAGCACGGCGCCACCATTCACGCCCTCCGCAAGTGGGATGAGCGTCGGCTCGCCTACGAAATTAAGAAGCAAAAACGCGGCCTCTTTCTCCTCGCCTTCTTCACCGCTCCCGCCGAGCGCATGGTCGAGATGGAACGCGCTTGCAACCTCTCCGAGGGCATCATCCGCGTCCTCATCACCCGCGCCGATCACCTCACCCTCGAGGAGATGAAAGCCGCCGACGATGCCAAGGGGCTCGAGGCCGAGGCCAAGCTCCGGGCCAGCCAGCCCGCTCTGGCCGCCGTTATTGCCGACAACGCTCCCCCGCCACTCTCCGTGGACGATCTTGACGACGAGCTCTAAGTCTCGTTGCAGCATGGATTTATCACAAGCACGGGCCCGCGCCCGTGCTTTTCCATTGATTGACCATCAACTCGGCTTGCAGAATGCCGGGCGTCCGAATATCATCCGAACAAACCTGGAGTTTCACGCATGGGCAACTACAACAAAGTCCTCCTGATGGGCAACATCACGCGCGACATCGAAGTGCGCCATCTCCCGACCAGCAACACCGCCGTGGCCAAGATCGGCCTCGCGGTGAACCGCAAGTGGCGCGACGCCGCGGGCGAACTGAAGGAGGAGGTCACGTTCGTTGATTGCGAGGCGTTCGGCAAGACCGCCGAGAACATCGCCAAGTTCTTCTCCAAGGGCAAGCCGATCTTCCTCGAAGGCCGCCTGAAGCTCGACACTTGGAAGGACAAGACCGACGGCTCCAACAAGAGCAAGCTCAAGGTCGTCGTCGAAACCTTCGAGTTCGTTGAAGGCAAGAGCGGCGGCGGCGGTGCCCCCTCCAGCGGCGGCAACTATCAGTCCAATTCCGCCCCCGCCCGCTCCGCGGCCCCCGCTGGTGCTCGCTCAGCCCCCGCGCCCGCCTCCAACGAGGGCTACGAGCCGATTCAGGAAGAAGACATCCCGTTTTGATCAGTCCGAAACCAGAGCCGAGCAATCAGAGCCGAGGGGCGTAAGCCCCCGGACTTGGTTCTGTTCGGGAAAACGCGACGTTTCGGGGCGAATACGCCCCGGCTCGCCTATGCTTTCCCCCCATTCCCCAACCCTGTTGGGGCGCTCCGGTTGACGGCCACTGTGGCCGGTTTCGAGCGCTCCTGAACTTCCGACCCGCACCCCACCCATTTGAACGTGGCCGTGGCACCGGGCGAAAGGACAGCACCCATGGCAAAGACCATCGAACTGCTTTTGACTGAGTCCGTTGAAAACCTCGGCATCGTCGGCGATGTCGTCAAGGTTCGCACCGGCTACGCCCGCAACTTCCTCCTGCCGCGCAACTCCGCGACCACGCCCAGCCCGCAGCTCATTGAGTCGCTCAAGGTCAAGCGCGCCCAGGCCCAGGCCGAGGTCAGTCAGATCCGCAGCGAGCGAGCCACCACCATCGAGAAGCTCACCGGCTACGAGCTCTCCATCACCCGCGCCTGCAACGATCAGGGCATTCTCTACGGCGGCGTCACGCAGCAGGAAATCTCCGAGGCCCTCATCGCCGCCGGCTTCGGCGTCCGTCCCCGCGATGTCCGCCTCTCCGGCGCCATCAAACGCGTGGACAACTACGACATCCACATCAAGTTCGAGACCGAACTCGAGACCGACATCAAGCTCCACGTCAAGCCCGACCGCGTCCTGGCCAAGGACGAGAAGCCCGACCTGGACTTCGACATGGAAGGCAACCTCGTCGAGAAGAAGCCCGGCCGCGACCGAGGCGACAGAGGTGATCGTGGCGAGAAGCCCGCGGACAAGAAGGCCGTGCACCCCGAGAAGAAGGCCGACAAGCCCGAAGCCGCCGAGCCCAAGGCCGAGAAGAAGGCCGCCGCCGAAGACGACAGCCCCAAGAAGGCCGTCAAGAAGCCCCGCGAGGACGTGAAGAAGCCCGCCCCCGCCAAGAAGGCCTGATCGCTTTTCACAACATCGGAAACACCAAAGCGTCCCGACCACTGGTCGGGACGTTTTCAATTCGTGCGCCAGGACTTACGAATCGCGCAGGACATCGCGCACCATCGTCCATCATTCGCCAGCCAGAATCGCTCTTGCCTCAGTTATTCTCCCTCCCCGCTCAACCCTCCGCTCTCCCCCCACTTCCCAACCAAAGTCCTTCCTATTCGCAAAGTTCGCTTTGTGCCCCCGTTCGTCCGTGGTATGGTGAACTCCTGACGACCCTCGCATCCGCGGCGTCTTGGCCGCTGTGCTTTCGCTCTGATTCTGCAAGAAGGAGTTTCCCGTGCAGCACCCCCAGCTATCCCAGAATGGCTCGTCGCAGATGGATCCGACCGCCGCGGCCCCGCAATCTCCCGCCGCGGAATCGCAGACCAACGACGGCGCGATGGACCGCCGCGTGCTGCTGGGCTTCGCGGGCCTCGCCGGTGTTGCCGCGCTGGCGAAGCTGGCGCAGGCCGGACCGCTGGAGCCGCCGGCGGGTCCGATCATGCCCACGGGTGCGACGCTTTCCGAACTCCGCGCCAAGACATCCGAGGCGAAGGTGACACTCGACGCGATCGAGCGCAAGGTCGCCCGCACCACACAGGGTTTCGCCGAGCCGCGCACGCCAATCACCGCCTGCCCCCCTTCCGCCACCGCTCAGTTCGTCATCACCGAGCCCGGCGCGTACTACCTGCCCAGCAATCTGCCGCAGGTCCAGGGGCAGGTCTGCATCGACATCCAGTGCAGCGATGTGGACATCGACGGCCAGGGCTTCTCGTTCGTCGGCACCGGCAACTCCGCCAGCCCGCCCTCGACCTGCATCCGCGCTTCCTTGCAGGAGAACATCGAGATCTACGACTGCTCCTTCTCCGGATGGATCGGCCCGTGCGTCGATCTGCACGACTGCGACCAGTGCGCCGTCTCCGATGTCAACTTCCGCCGCTGCACCTGTCCGAACGGACTGAACCTTGTCCGCGCCGGAATCGACTTTTCCTTCGAGGACTGCAAAGTCTCCTCGTCCAGCGGCGGCCTCCTCTGCGGCCACACCTCCCACTTTCGGAACATTGATGTCCACTCTTCCGTCTGCGTCACGCACTGTGGCGACTCGTGTTGCGTTGAGGATTGCACCTTCTCCGGCAGCACCGGTGGCACCGACGCCACTGGACAGGCCGCGCCCATGCTCCGCTGCGGCAGCAACTGCTGCGTCTGCGATTGCGACTTCCGCAACTGCTCATGTCCCGCCGGAGAGTGCGGCTCCAGTTGTGTTATTGAATGCTGCGAGGTCTCCTCGTGCGCCAAGGGTTGGACCTGCCAGGATAAATGCCTGATCGACGACTGCACCTTCGTATCGCTCTCCGGCTCCGCGGTGACCTGCGCTGCGGAGTGCTGCATCACCGAGTGCGACTTCCGCACATGCTCTTGTCCTCTGGGTTCCTCTGTGGTCTTCACGGGTGCGAGTTGCGTGGTCGAGTGCTGCGAGGTCACCGGGGGCTCAAGTTCGTGCGCGATCACATGCGATAGCAACAGCTCCGTCGAGGATTGCTCTGTCATCAACCATCAGGGTGCTGGCATCACCTGCGCCTCATCTTGCTGCGTCTGCGAGTGCCGGTGCGTCGGCGGCTTCAGCGGCATCTCCTGCGGCGCGGACTGCGACATCGATGATAACGAAGTCTCCGTCGCCCCCAGCAACGGCACCATCGGTGGCGGGCCCGCCATCAGCGTGCTGGGCGGGCGCGGGCGCATTGTTTGCAACTACGTCAAACGCGGCGGCATCACCCTCTTCGACGGAGCCAACGGATGCACCGTTGAGGACAACACTGTCATGGGCGGCGATGGCCCCCCGGGCACCGACGGCGGCTCCATCGTGCTCGCGTCCACAGTCACTGGCTGCCGCGTCAGCAGTAACACCGTGCGCCGCGCCTCCATGACCAATGCCTTCGTCATTCCCCCGGGCAACTCTTTTGGCCCGGTGGTGAACAGCATCGCCGGCGGCGATCTGAGCACCCTTCCCGGCGGCAACCACCCGCAATGCAACTGCGTCCACCTCTAACCGCTCCCGCCTTCCTTTGTCTCGCAGATTCGAGAGTCCGATGCACCGATCCTCACACATCCTCGTAGCCGCACTCGTGATGCTTGTCGCGCCGCTCGCGCACGCCCTGCCCGCACCGCCACCGATCGACTCGGCCCACCACTTCTCATGGAGCGAAAACTGCGGCTGGATGAACTGGATCGCCGGGCCCTCCTCGCCGCCCGCCATGCCCGACGCAACGCAGTCCGTCTTCATCGCACACTCGTACATCAGCGGTTACATCTGGTGCGAGAACATCGGCTGGATCAACCTCGGCCACCTTCCCATCGACGGCATCTCACACGCCAACATTGACAACACCGATTATGGCGTGAACCGTGCTCCCACAACCGGTCTGCTCTCCGGCTTCGCATGGAGCGAGAACGCCGGATGGATCAACTTCTCCGGCGGCGCGCTCGCCTCGCCGCCAAACCCCGCGCGACTGGATGCAAGTTCCTCGCGCTTCCGCGGCTACGCCTGGGGCGAGAACATTGGCTGGATCAACCTCGACGACGCCGCGGCCTACGTCGGCACCCTCTGCCCCGCCGACTTCAACGGCGACACCCACATCACCGTCGCCGATATTTTCGCCTATCTCGACGCCTGGTTCGCCCGCGACCCACGCAGCGACATCAACATGGACGGCGCGGCGAACATCCAGGACATCTTTGACTTCCTGGCGACGTGGTTCGCGGGCTGCTAAACGTCCATGGCTTTCTCTTGGGTGGCCCGCCGCTCTACGGCGGTGCTTTGGTGAAGTAACCCACCGTTCTGCCTCGATGGTTTGCCGCCAAATCAGCATCTCGCACCCCCCAATCGTTATTTTGATACCTCCGCCCCGGCATTCTGATATGCTGAAGTGACCGGAGGTTGCTATGACCGCATCCCGCCCCGTCGCCTTGCTCAGCGTGCTCGCACTGCTCACCCTCGTGTCATCTGCTTCCGCCCAGACGATCCGCACCGTCCGCGCCGCCGGCCCCGGTGCCGCGCCGCCGTGGGACGTGGCAGTGACAACCCTCCAAACCGCGCTTGCGGTGGCGCAGGCCGGGGATGAAGTATGGATTGCCGAAGGAACATATACCCCAACTGCCAATACTGGATTCGTTGTGCCCAGCAACGTGCGCATCTACGGAGGGTTCGCGGGGACAGAGATCAACATAAGCGAGCGATCCGGTGATACCGCCACGCACGCGACGGTTCTCACCAAAGGAACTGCGTTTCATACTCTGTATATGAATAACTCAGGCCCGTTCACACTCGTGGATCGAGTGTCAATCCGCGGGCCGGGAACGCTGGTCTTGAATACCGGCAATGCAGACATACTCGGCACAGGTTTGTACGCAATCAACTCGACTGTGATTTTGTGCGACTGTTCATTCGCTGGCAGCTCAGGCAACACATACACAGAGCCTCTCCAGCGGTACGGCGGTGGCACAGATGGCGGGAGTGCATATCTACTCTCCTGCAACGCGCAACTCACGCGTTGTGTCTTTTCCGGGAGTTCGACTGGCTCCGGCTGGTCTGGCTGTGCATCCGGAACATCGTTCGATGCGAGTCCGGGTGGCAAGGGTGGTGCCGCGTATATATCAGGTGGCACAGCAAAGTTTGTCGGCTGTACATTCACCGGAAACAGAACGGGATCCGGGGGAAACGGTACTTGGTGCCTCCAAACCGGGGCAACCCACGGTTCTGCCGCTGGCGATGGAGGCGCGATCTATTCGACGGGAGCATCGGTCTCCATCTCCCGCTGCCTGTTTCAGAACAACGCGACTGGAAATGGCAGTCGCCCGGGAATCAGTCCGTCATTCATTGCTGGACTGACTTATCAGGGCGGTAATGGCGGGGCCATCGCAATGAGTTCCGGGACTCTCATCCTCGACGCTTGTATCTTCGTAGGGAATCAGACCGGTAATGGTGCCACAGGAGTAGAACCTTCGGTTCGTGGCAGCCCTGGTGGCAGCGGCGGCGCGATCTTTACGAACCTCACCACTTCTGTTACCGTCGTCAACTCACTGTTTGTCGGCAACCGCACTGGCAATGGCGGAGGATCACCCACGACCCTGCCCGGTGCTGGCGGCGGCACCGGTGCCGCGCTCTTTGGAAGCGTGGCAACCAGCGCCATGGTTGCCAATTGCACAATCGCAAACAACACGTGCGGAACGAGCGGAAGTGGCTCCGTGCCCGGCCCGATCGGCATTGGTGGGTTGGCCGGAAACTTCTCCTCTGTCAAAAACTCCGTGCTCTGGGGAAACAGCGGTGCGCAATATGCCGGCTCTGCTACTCTGCGCAACAACTGTGTGCAATCCGATCCCCCCGGTACCGGCGGCACCAACGCCGACCCGCGCTTCGTCAATGCCGCCACCGGTGACTACCGGCTGCAAGCGAACTCGCCCTGCATCGACGCCGGACTCAGCGACGCGATCACGCTTGCACCGGAACTCGACGTCGCCGGTCGCCCGCGCTTCGTCTCCATGTGCGCCGCGCTGCTCGCGGTTCCAACATCCCGCGCAGCCATCGACATCGGCGCATACGAGTACCAATCGGCCTCCACAGATTGCAACGCCGACGGCGTCTGCGACGCTCTCGAAGTTTCCGGCATCGCCGCGCTCACACCGCTCTCCCCCCAGACCGGCCAGCTATTCGGCTGGGCACTCGCTATGTCCGCCGACGCCATCGCCATCGGCTCGCGCGGCAAAGTCACCGGCGCGGGAATAGGCAGCGGCGATGTCACGCTGTATGACCGCGCAAGCGGCTTCCTCGGCTCGCCGCGCACGCTCATCGCTCCAGACGGCGCGCCGGGTGATGACTTCGGCAATCAGGTGGCGCTCTCGGATCGCTTCGTCATTGTCGGCGCTCGCTTCGCCGATGTCTCCACCCTGCAAGACGCCGGCGCGGCGTACATCTTCCGGCGCGATGGCGCATCGGCTCCGTTTGTCCAGCGCCTGATCGCCTCCGACGGACACGCCGGCGACGAGTTCGCACACGGACTCGCCGCCGATGGCACACGCATCGTTTCCGGCGCGCTTCTCGCCGACGCGAACGTGTTCCACACCGGCGCGGCGTACGTCTTCCGGCTCGGCTCCGCGGGCACCTTCTCGCAGGAGGCCAAACTCACCGCGTCCGACGCATCCTCTGGCGATGGCCTGGGCATCAGCGTCGGCCTCTCCGGCTCCACCATCGTCGCGGGCGCGCCGTATCGCACCGAGCTGGGAATCAACTCCGGCGCGGCATACATCTTCGAGCTTTCCGGTAGCGGTTGGACACAGGCCGCCAAACTTCTCGCGCCCGGCGCGCAACCCGGCGAAACCTACGGCGAGCTTGTCGCCATCAGCGGCGACACCATCGCCGTCAACGCCCCGCGCCGCACCATCGCTGGCCGAACCAACGCCGGTGCCGTGTTCATCTACCAGCGCACTGCTGGGGTGTGGCAACTCGCAACCACGCTCACCTCCAACGACCCTCGCGCCAATGAACTCTTCGGCTTCGGGCTTTCGCTGGAAGGCAACACGCTTGCCATCGGCGGCTTCTCGCGCGGCCGCGGCCAGGCGGGGCGCAGCGGGTGCGCGTACATCTTCAAGAACACGCCGGCTGGTTGGCGACTCGCATCACGCATTGAGACGCCCGAGCCGGAGAACGAGGCCTCCTTCGGATACGCCCTCGCCCTTTCTGGTGGAAATGTCCTGATCGGCTCCCCGCAACAGACCGCACGCGCCATCCCCGCCGTCGGCGCGGCCCGTCTCTACGACCTCGCGCTGCTGGACAGCAACTTCAATACCGTCCCCGACTCCTGCGAGATCGCCGCCGGAACCCTCCTCGACGCCGACCACGACGGCATCCCCGACACCATCCCCACAAACTCTTGCTTCGCTGACTTCAACGCCAGCGGCTCGCTCAGCGCACAAGACATCTTCGACTATCTCGGTGCATGGTTCGCCTCCGACGCTCGCGCGGACTTTGACTCTTCGGGCACGATCACGGTTTCGGACATCTTTGCCTTTCTGAATGCCTGGTTTTTGGGGTGTTAGTGCCCAGCTTGCAGCATTTGCGCCGAGTCGTTTCGGTCCACAATGCGCCACACCCCGATCGGCCCGTGCCACGCCTGACAATCCGGAGTGCTTGGATGCTGCGATCCATGGATCCTGCTGCTGCGTGGACTGGACCCGTTCATCCACACCGTCTGCTCCGTGCGCAAGACCACCAACAACGTGTGTTGGAACTCTTTGCCACGATCAGGACCGCACAAGTCCCCGCTTGCGAAGGTCGTTGAGCATGAGCGTCGACACGTCCGCGTCCGAGCGCGCGACGAGATGCTGCATGCCGCGCGTGGTGGCGAAGATGTTGAGGTCTTTCTGGTAATTTTCAAGCCGGAGCTGATACCGCCTGACGAGTTCCGCGGTGACTGTCACCTCAGAAACGCGCCCGGTTTCGGAGTCGGTCAACCGCAAATCACCGAGGATCATGCGGTCGCCACTGGGTGAGAGTTCCGCGAAGGGATCCAGCTCGCCGGGGGAAAGCACTTGGATCAGAGTGGTGTCCCATCCGGCGGGGCCGCCGCCGCTCGCGCCGCCGGCAAGCAGTGTGAGCCCTGGTTGATAGCTCTCCGGAATGAGCAGGTCGGAGAGAAGGATCATGATGCCGCGCCCGGTGCGGGCGGCGGAGATGGTGCGGAGCGCGTTGGTGAAGGTGTTTGTAGAAGCGGTTGTTGA
>JBKJOD010000353.1:0-15562 GCA_046593245.1 Phycisphaerales bacterium | reverse complement strand
CGCCCGTGTACACGAGCCACTTGCGCCCCGTGCCGAAGGCCAGCAGCAGGCCCAGCAGTGCGAACGCGTACAGCCAGAAGCCCCACTCGAATGCGTTCAGCCGGTTGTACGTGGATTCGAGCGATCGTTTTACTGTTGGGTAATACGCGGCGTTGATCTTGGGAAGTTCCGCCGCGAGCGTCTTCGCGGCGGCGTTCACGCGCGGGGCATCCGCCGCACGCCAGGCCTCGCCGAGTTCCTTCACGGCCTTGCCCGCGGCGGAATCCGGCGCAAGTGTCGCGAGGTGCCGCCAAGGGGTCTCCGCGCTGTCGGAGGCGACCATCATCAGGTTCTTCCACGAGTGCTGATACAGCAGCAGCGCGGTGCGAGTCTTGTCGATCCCCTGCGCGTATTGCGCATCGGTGCCGAAGGTGCTGATGACATCGTCCAGAACGATCACCTTCTTGCCGGGCGATGTCTCGATGAACTTACCGGGCTTCAGCCGACCCACACGCTTCCACCACTCCTTCTCAGCAGCATCCGTGTACATGCGATCCAGAAACGCCTCGCGGAGCGGGAGATACTCCACGTGAATAAGCGGCTTGTCCACGTAGTAGCCGGGATCGATCATCAGGTCGAGTGTCGTGAAGAGCGGATCAAAGTGGACGTTGCGGGCGACGTTCGGCGTCGCGGGGTTGATCGCAAAGTCCACGTAGTCCTTGCGCCCCAGAAGCTGCTTCACTGTTTCGCGGGCGAGCGTGTCGAGCACCTTGACGCGTGAGCCGTGGTACACGGCCAGATCGCGCAGCGGCGAGATGTCTACTTCTTTGGAGAACTTCTCCTTCTTGGCCATGTCGAAGGTCGTGGCCATGAGCGGGCCGAAGGGGTTGGAAACCGTCGCCGTGTCATCCATGATGGCGGATTGGGGATGAGCATTTCCGGCGGGCGCGTACTGCGCGTAGCTGTCGGGGGTCGCAAGCCAGCAGATGGAGAGCATCAGCAATGCCGCCGTCCACTCGATCAGGCGTCTGGTGCGTGTGTGCGTGGTGTTCATCGGTTCGCCCCTTCCTTGGTACGTTCCTGCTCAATCGCTGGTGCGGTGCCGTTGAGCTTCGCCGCGCCGCGGGGATTGCCGCTGGTGCGTGAGAGCTGCTCCTGGATCTTGCGTTTCTGGCGTTGCAGCAGCCAGGGCTTGAGGTAGAAGGCCCAGGGGATGCCGATGCTCATCATGATCGCGCCTGCGGCGATGATGTAGATGCCGGGGTTGTTGCCGACACCGAGAATGGTGAACCGCGCAACCGGTTTGGTCAGCCGGCCGTCGGCAACCATCTGCTGGCTCTCGCGCCAACCGGACTGATCCCACCCGGCCTGCGCGAACTTGTATTGGTTGGGCGCGATCACGCTCATCATCTGACCAAGCATGCGCCCGATCAGCGGCATGCCCTCGGGCGCGGCGTATGGCGTGACAATCAATAGTGGATTGTTCAGACTCGTGCGATGGATCGCAGATTTCAGCTCGATCGCGCCGCGCAGGCCCGGCCATTCTGTCATCACTTCCACATCGGAGCGGTAATCCTTTGGCGTTTCCGAGTGCTCGTACGGGATCATCTCGAAATCGTGCAGACGAACCGTCATTCGGGGCCAGAACTCGTGGCGCTGGCGTCCGAAGGCGATGCTCACCATGCGCCCATCGGGCAGGCGGACCTCGCGGGCCATGCCGCCTTCTTCGCGCCCGATCGTGAGATACTTCGAGAATGGCACCCAGTACACACCCGCAAGCCCTTGCTTGGTGCGCACCTCGACGGCGGCGACGGAGGCCTCGTGATTGCCGATACGCTGGCGATCGCGGGCCTCATCGGGTACCACCTCTGGCACTTCGACGCGCACCGCATCGTCGATGCGTGTGCCAAGCTTGATCGCCGCGATCGGTGCGATCTGAACTTCCGCGCCGGGCTTGAGATTCTCGGTGATGGTCGCATCCGCGCCGACCTGTCGCACCATCGCACGAACGGTGCCATCGGCACGCTCATCGAAATAGACGTTGAGCGCGGTTGCGTCGATGTATGTGATGCGAATGCCCGGATCGGCATCGCGCCGCTTGGGCATGCCGCGCTCGTTCACTTCATCCAGCATGTCCTGCGAGATTTCCGGGAAGCGGCTGTAGACCCAGCGATCAAAGGCAACGGGCTTGGCCCCCCCACTCGCTCCACCCCCCGCACTTGGCGGCTGCACGCGCACGATCGCCAGCGATGAACTCGCTCCCTCGTAGCCGCGCGTCACCAGTGGCATCGGCGGCTGCGGAGCGAGCGACTTCACGCTGAGCGTGTATCCCGTCTCGCCGACGGTGACGATCTGCTTCTCGCTCACGCTGTACACGGCCTTGAAGCCGCTGGCGGGATGCTCGACGAGCAGCACATGGCCGCTGCCGGGCGGAAGCTTGGTGGCCAGCGCGTTCCATCGCACTTCGGGCATGCCGATGGTGTATTCCACGCCGAGGGCGGTCTGCTCGAATCGGGCTGAGGGGTGATCGGGGAAGAGCCGCCACGTCTTGCGCGGCACCTGCTGCCCTTCCGGAACCTTTGCGGTAATCGAAAGGTCCAGCATGCGCACGCGCTCGGGCGCGGCGACCGGCGCACCCGCCGACTTCATCGCGCTGGCTGGGAGCCATTGCTCGGAAAGTTCAGCGTAACTGGCATATCCGACGATGCGGAACGAGATGTCATCATCTATAAGATGGATGGCCTCGCTCGCGGCCCGGCCAGGGACGCGAACATCAATCGGCCCCAGCGAATCCGTGAGTGCAGCCGTCGGCTCGGAGCGGGGGACGACATTCAGGTTGTAGTCGTTGTAGCGCGGCATGCCGCGGAGCAGCCGCTGGTCCCACCCTTGCGTGCGATCCTGCGTCACCCAGAGCGCGGTGCGGGTGTTGTCATAGAAGCCGCTCTCGGCACGGGCGGCCAGCGGCTTGCCGTTGTCATCGGTCCCGCCGGAGGAGAGCAGGATCATGTCCCCCTCCTGCTTGTGCGAGGTGTAATAGACGCTCCCAAGCGCGATGGTGATGATGCCGGTGTGCACCGTCAGCACGCCGATGCGCGGAAACGAAAACTCGATGCGCCGGATCGTCGCCATCACCAGATTCAGCACGAACAGCAGCAGCACCACCCGCAGCGGCCACCACGCGTAAAACTCCAGCTCGTTCATCTCCATCATCGGAAGACGCCGGAACTGCACGGCCTGATACTTCTCGATGAACGCGCCGAAGAACCGGACGCCGGTCCCGGCGATCGGGTCATACCTCAGCAGCGGCCAGATCCCCCACCACCAGACCACGATCACGATCGCGGTCATGAACAGCAATGTGGCCGTCGTGACAACAAACCGCGGCGACCTCGCCACACCCTTTCGACGCATGAGCCAGGTCGCGGCCCACGCCGGCGCAACGGCACCGCCGACAAACAGAGTGGCGAAGACGAGCACGATGAAGAGCACCGTCGGAATCCGAGCGATCAGCCCGATCGGCACGCTTGCCAGAATGCCATAGAGCGCGACGAAGGCCAGCAATACGATCGCGGTGGAAACCTGACTGAACAGCCGCAGCACCACTTTGACGGGCCACAGCGCGCCGGTCAGATGCCGGTCATCCCACTGCTGGCTTCGTACCCATTTGGCGCTCATACGGTGCTTACCCCCTGTGTCCCGAATCAAGTTGCCGCCCGGCGCGATGCCGGGACACCCATACCGAACAATATACGATAGATGTTGAGATCAGCGGCGGCAAGTTTCTGTGGAATCGGAATAAATGCTGGCAAACAGCAATTCTGGTGCCGCCCCATCCCTCATCATTCGTTCCGCAGCGATTGCGGGATTGTCGGCCGGTTCTGTAACTGGGACGGCCAGCAGCCCGGCCAACGACTCGCCCATGCCGAAGCGAAAGGCCTGTTCCGGAAGGCCGAGCGCCATGGCACCGTTCGTGGTACCCATTCGGAGCAAGTCGAGCGGCGGAGTCCCATCGCGGGCGAAGAGGAACCCCATTTCGTCGAAGATGCTCATGCCGCGGCCGCCGTCACTCGGTGATACGCCTGCTTCCTGCGGCAGATTGACGACCGAATCGGTGCCGAGTGCGACGCAGACACCCGCGGCCAGCATGTCGCGGTATCGGTGCGGCCCGAAGTGGCGTTCGGCCCCGAAGTAGGCAGAGGCGCGGGGGCAATAGACGACGCGGGTGCGGGTGTGGGCGAGGGTGCGGAGGGCCGCGTCGTCGGCGTCGTTTACGTGGGCGACGGTGAAGGGGCGTTGCTCAAGGAGCGGGCGGAGGTGCTCGACAGGGTGCAGGCCGCGGCCGAGGTCGGCGGGGATGGAGTCGTCCCAGAGCCCGAGCGTTTCCAGCAGTTCCCGTTGCGGTCCGGCGGCCTCGGCGATGAAGCGGCGTTCTTCGGGTGATTCGGCGAGGTGGGTGCTGATGGGTGCATCGTGGCCGAGACGCGCGGCGAGGGCGATGGCGGCGGCGTACACGGATCGCGCAACTGTGTTGGGGGCATGGGGTTGCAGACCGAGGCGGATACGCGTGTCGGCGTGGGCGGCGGCGATGATTTCGGGGGCGAGCCGCGCGAGCATCTCCTCGGAGCGGGCTCGACCCTTGCCAATCCCGAAGAACTCCAGCCATGAGACACCCACAAGCGGCGATTCCCGCAGCGTTTGCCAGGGCTGAAACGTCATCTGGGCGCGAACCGCACCGGCGATGTCTCCCACGGCGACGGTTCCCGCCGCGAGCGAGAGGGCGATGCCGCGGCGGACGCTTGCGGCGATTCGGTCCGGCTCGGTTTCGCGGCGGGTGCGGATCATGTCGATCCACGGCATGAACCCCGCGGCTGGATCGTGCGGCTGGGGTCCGATGTGCGTCAGGTCCAGGTGCGTGTGGGCGTTGACGAGGCCGGGAATAAGGACGGCGTTGGGCCGTGAGATGACCCGAAGGGCAGGCGTGCGGGCAGCTTCGTGGCTGGAAACATCTGCCGCGCGGCCGGCGGCGAGCACCCGGGCGGGGAAGATCGATCCGGGTCGATCCGCGAACTCAACCAGCAGCGAGCCGGGAGAGGCGAAGGTGCCGTGGGCATCCAGGATCGCCGCGCCATTGAAACGCACCAGGCGAGGAGGGCCGGATTCCGAGGGAGGCGAGGATGTCATTTGTCGGCTCATGGCGGAATCGGGAACGGCTCGATACAGCAACCCGCGGCGGCCCCCCACCCAACCACCTCCACCCGCGACCGGGGGCAACCAGAACAGAATGATTGACGGCATCCGGGCCGCGGGTGTCAACACGACGACATTGGCCGGTCGGATTGGGTATCCTGACGGCTCGTTCCACGCATTTGTTCAGCAACGCACGCACACAGCCCACGGATATGGGCCACGCACATGGGAGCAACACGGATGATGATGCAGACACTCAATGGGGCACGCCGACTCGGGCGGGCCAGGATGGCGGTTTTCGCGATGCTCGGGCTCATCGGGCTGATGGGCCTGACGCTCGGCGGCTGCGCCAGCTCGAACACCGCGCTGCTGGAAGCGAATCGCGCCTTGCAGGAGCAGAACACCAAGCTCGTGCAGGACAACGAGGCGCTGCACACACTGAACCAGCAGCTCCAGGATGCGCTCGCGGCCCGCGAGAAGGCGATGGCGGAGATGCAGGCGCTGCTGAATGACACCAAGTCCGGGCGCGCCGAGATGGCCTCGCGCATCGACGACCTGATGCGGCGCACCGCGGGCACCAGCTTCGGCAACATCGCGCTGGATGGCCCGACCGATCAGGCCCTGCGTGAGCTCGCGGCCCAGCACTCGGACATTCTTGAATACGACGCGGCACGTGGCTTGATTCGCTTCAAGTCTGATGTGACCTTCTCTTCCGGCTCCGATGTGCTCAGCTCCAACGCCAAGAGCACGATCCGGCAGTTCGCGCAGATCATGAACGGCACAGCCGCGGCGTACGACGTGCGGATCGTGGGCCATACGGACTCGCAGCCCATCGGCCGTAGCGGGGCTCAGCACCCGACCAACTGGCACCTCTCCTGCCACCGGGCCATCTCGGTGCTCCGCGAGATGACCAGCAACTCCTTCGCATCCGAGCGCGGCGAGGCCAGCGGCCGCGGCCAGTATGACCCGCTGGTTCCCAACTCCGCAAACGGCAACACCGCCCGCAACCGCCGCGTTGAGGTGTATCTGACCAAGCCCTTCCGCTCCATGGGCAGCGGGCGCTCCGAGACATCCGCACCGGCAACGAACACACCCGCAAAGGCCGCACCGGCCAAGAGCAGCGGGGATGATTTTCAGAAGTGATCTAAACTGATTTGCAATAGAATCAAACGCCTCGGCAGATGCCGGGGCGTTTTTTTATGCGCGGTACGGGGAGGGGGAAGGGACTCTCGCAGAGGCGCAAAGGCGCGGAGACGAACCCGACGCGCAAGCGAAGGACGATGGCTTCCGTTGACTCAAGGGATGCAGTCCACAGTGAGAAAGAAGGCAACACAACAGGGAACAAAATAGGCGGGAACACCCAAGGGGGCACTTTAGAGCTAAGTAAGCGGTAGCTGCCGGTTTGGGTTCAATGAGCCTGCTCCCAATTTCATCCACTTGACAGACCAACTACTTTCCTGTACGGTAACTCGCTCGAAAGGAATCCATCCATGAAGCCCATGCCCCTCTGTCTCAGTGCGTTGCTCAGCGTCGGCGTTTTGGTTAGTCCGGCCTGTGCGGTCGACGAGGTTCCTGATCGTACAACGGTCAGGGACTTCATGGTTCCGTCAAAGATGCAACTCCAAGACATCAACGGAGACGGAGGAATCAGCGACATCGATATCGCGATGATGATCAACAAAAGGTTGATTGATCTGTTTGGGCCCACGATTCAGGTCTCCGATTTGGATGGGGATGGGGTCATTAGCGGAAACGATGTCTTGGTCGCCGTTTCCCGGGTGGTCGCGTCCTGCTTCGGAAAGAGTACGAGCGATCTGACCGCTCCAGTCAATGGCGTCGACATCCTCTACGTGTACGTTTCGATCCTCGACGGCAAGGCCGATGCCGACATCAACTTTGACGGTTACAAGGATGTGCAGGACGTCTTGGACACCTTTGATCAGTTTGGTGTGACTGTCTCAGCCGCGCAGTTGGCAGATATCTCCAGCCAGCTGTTTGGCATCATCGGTGCGATCCATGAGCGCGGCGAGGCATCTTTCATGGCAACGGAGCCTGCACCCAAAATTCACCTGAAGGGCGTCAGCGACACTTGGCCTTCTTTTCCGTTTGGAGAGCACCCTAGTTGGTGGCAACCCAATCATCTGATCAGTATCTCGCAAGGACTTGAACCCCACAACGCGGCAACGAGCGGAAGATGGCCCCCAAATCACATGCAGCAGGCATCAGCCACATGGCCCGCGCCCCCCGGCCCAACACCGACGCACTGGCTCTATACCTCAGTACAAAGTCCACCACCACCTCCCCCGACCGGGCATGCGGTTGCGGTCAGCGGCACATGGCCAGCCGGTCACGCCTATGCGGAATCCAGCACATGGCCGAATACACACGAACCCACCACCTCCCGCACATACTGGCCCGGACATAACCTCTCCAACTCGCAGGGTCAAGTTTGGCCACCTCTTCACACAACTGACAACAGTGGCAGGTGGTTGCACAGCATGGAGATCTCCTCGCAGACATGGCCGCCGAACCATAATCGAGTCGTCTCTGAAGGTTGGGGGGTTGGACACGCGGTGAATGTCAGTTCCACTTACCCGCCGAGCCACATCGCGTACGCCTCCAATACATGGCCGGGGCGGCTCAGTTGGCCGCCGAACCATACGCTGGCGATGTCCAATACGTGGGGAAATCCTGCATCCCAGCCGTGGCCCATTCTTCCACCGGATCACAACTGGTTCTTCACGGTGAAAGAGATCATTCCCTTTGTGCGCTGGCCGTTCGCCCCATTGCCCATGCCAACGCGCAACCAATAAAAAGGCGAGTGTGTGAATAAAACAGCGTGGACGATGTCTTTGGCAGGCGTTACACTCGTGGGTGGCTGTCAATCCGCAACCAGCTGCGGAAACGTCGATGGGACTTCCGATCCATTTGTGCTGAACGAAGGTGCGCTGCAAGCCCAGCGAGGGCCGTTCCCGATCGGAGCAAGCACCGCTTCCCTCTCAAAACTTCCCGATTTCGGTGATGTGCGGAGCATGTTCAAGTACGTGCTTCAGCACACCCCCGCTCGACCGGTGGTGTATCCGACTGAACGCTATTATTATTATCGCTTTCCCATTGGTGCCCGCCTCGTTAGCGGTAACATTCGATTCGCAGAGGCGGAATCCGGGTCGATCTCGGTGGGGTACTTCGACGCGCAGAACCAGCGTGACATGTTTACCCAAGAGTTCGCCGATGGTCGCGATGGCGTGCGTGTGACGCTTCGCGAGAGCATCCACGAAGTGGATGTTTCGGTTGATGATGTTCGCCGGACCTTTGTGCTCGACCAAAGTGCCTTTGCTCCCCCGACATTCCCTCTACTGGACGGGGAGCGGCTCATCACGGGCTTGCGGGATGAGTCCGGGTATTTCTTTTACTTGATCTACTGGGAACCCGGCAGGTCCATGTACTATGTCTTGAACCCCGACAGGCGCATGCCCGAGAGTTGGACTCGCGCGCCCAGCGACAAGGTCGAGGTCTGGTTTGGCGACACCTCCCGCTTTTGCTTCATTCACCATCCGCCCACCGGCCGGTTCATTCTGGTCGGAGTCAATACCGGACAAGTCGAGCGCAATACGTGGTTTGACGGACCGTTCGATCAAGTGCCGCCGCACCTGCCGATCAAGGCCGTGCTGGAAGAGGCGTACCCGTATGTGAAGAAAGACGCCGGTGGGATTGACGAACACGGAAACTTCCTCAAGATGCCGGGGCAGCGTGTCGCGATCAGCCCGTATCAGGACTATGTCTCGGGGGCGGAACTGGTCAGCGCACTTGAACGGCAAGTCACTGATTCTGCCACTCCCTCCGCTTGGGTAGCGGCTACTTACGAATACAAACGAGACTGGCGCGCTCCGAATCGGGATGCGCCGCTCCCACAGTCGCACGCTCAAGCTCGTTCCGCCACCTGGCCCGCCAATCATTGGGGCGGGAGCAGTCGATTCTGGAGCGAGAGCCATGCTGCTATGACGAGCGTGAAGTGGCCTCCGAATCACCGTGCGGACACGAGCGAAGGTCGGACCAATAGCTACATCCTCAACAAGCCGGGCGAGGCGGGCGATGTCGGCAAATAGAAGTAGTTCTCACTGGCGCGGCGTTCATCGCGTGCTCTGTTGGACGTGCATGATCGGCACGATCTTGCTTTTCTGTTTTTGGTTCGCTAGCCGGTGGTTTTATGCGGGCGAAACCGTTAGCACTCAGCTTTCACTGCATCTCGGAGCAGGCCAGTTCAAGGCCAGTTCGATGGTCTCAGGCCCGGCATGGTCGACGTACTGGTTGGGTCGTTACGACAAACCCCAATGGGAATGGGGATATTTTTACAAATCGTGGTACGGCGACTTTACGCTCTCATTTCCACTGTGGTGGCCCATTTGTGTGCTGGCCGCGGTCTGGCTGATGCTCAGGTGTTTGCCCCGCTTCATCCGCCAACTCATTCGTGCGCCTGAGGGCGCGTGCCCAAACTGTTCCTATGACCTGCGCGGACTGCAACCGGGAGAGAGGTGCCCAGAATGTGGGCGGACTCCGTAACGCAGCACCGGGATTGCCTAGCTGCAGGGACCGGCGGATGGCCCAATGTTTGCTCGTGTGGCACTACTTTGACGCTTGGACAAGGGAGTGACTACGCCCTTTCACTCCCGCAGTAACCTTCCTCAGAGCATGAAGGCACTGGCACGAATCGGGGGTAGGCGTACTCGGCGGTCTGATGCCGCGTGTTCCACAGGCGAGGAAACTCGGGCCACCAGCGGGGACGCTCCGTCTGCGCGGGAAGATACTCCGTCTCCCAGAGTGGAAGCTCCGTTCCCCCGCGCTGGTGCTCCGACTCCCCGCGCCAAAACTCCATTGCCCAGCGCAGACGCTCCGTTTTCCCGCGCCGAAACTCGTTTCCCCCGCGCCGAAACTCCGAGTTCGGGCGTGGATGTCTCGTCTCTGTTCAGGTCTCTCGCGATTATCACGCGAATAAACGGGGTGGACGTGAGGGGAGTAGTGCGGAGTGCTGAGTTCGGAGTGCGGAGTTCTCTCCGCGTTCCTCCGCTCGCTCCGTTGCGTCCGCGTTCAGTTTTTTTTCTTCCCGCTCTCAAGTCGCTCAACATTCCACTCGATGCTCTGTTCGTGCGGCCCGGTGTTTCAGTGCAAGCAGATCGGGGGTGTGGGGAGCTTGTGCGGTCGGGCGGCGTTGTATCGAGAGGTGTTTTATGGGCGTATTGCCCGACAAAGATTTGGAAATGATTCAGTGGTTTGAGTTGCGTCAGCCCCAGTGGGCATCCCAGGCGGCGGCCCTGGGCCTCAGCGCCAGTCAATGCACACAGCTGGGCACGCTCGCTGTGAATGCAAGAAAAGCATTCACGGACCAGCAAATGGCCAAGGCCGCGGCCAAGACCGCGACGCAGGCGTTCGTGCAAGCGGCCAACGGGAAGAATCCCGACGGGCTGCGTGTGTTCGGCGCGGAACTCATCAAGACCATTCGCGCCTTCGCGGAGACCACCAACAACCCGGTGGTCTACGACAAGGCCAACTTCGCCCCCCCATCCCCGCCTACGCCCACACCACCCCCTTCGCGGCCGACGGATGTGACCGCGACCATCGAGCCCAGCGGCGCGCTCACGCTCCGCTTCAAGGCGACCAGCCCCGGCAGCGGCGCGGTGTATCTGGTGAAGCGCAAGCTCGCGGGGGAGAGCGACTTCTCGCTCATCGGCACCGCCGATCCGGACAGCCGGAGCAACCGCTTCAAGTCCTTCACCGACGACTCGCTGCCGCCGGGCGCGAACAACTTCGAGTACATCTTCCAGGGCAAACGCGGCAGCGTCTTCGGCCCCGAGAGCGCGATCTTCCTGGTGCGCATCGGCACGCCGGGCGGCGGCGCGATCGTGCAGGAACTGAAGATGGCGGCGTAGGAACAGAGCACAGAGCACATTGCCACATGGCACATCAAGACAGAAGACGGCCCCGGGTGTGATGCTCGGGGCTGTTCATTGCGCATCCCCCCGTCCCACCTCCGCGCCTTCGCGCCTCTGCGAGAGACCATCTTCTCATTGAGTTTCCAAGCCGCGATGCCTCCGCACGCTGGCCGCTATCCCGGCAGGTGTCCCGCCGACTGCCAGTGCTTGATCGCCTCAATCGGCCAGACCAGCATCAGCACGTTCAGCGTGAGATTGTCCTTCACCCAGAACAGTGCGCCGAGCTCAAAGATGACGAACAGAATCAGCGTCTTCCAGAATCCGAGCGCCCGGGCGATCAGCACGCCGCAGATGCACGCGCAAATATCCGCCGTCGAGTTGATGACGCTGTCGCCCGAATACCCGATTGAGATCGTCGCCGCACGATACCGATTGATGATCAGCGGCGAGTTTTCCAGTATCTCCCAGCCGCACTCGACCAGCGTCGCCACCAGCAGCACCCACGAGAAGCTCAGCCGCTTGTAGTTCAGCGGCAGCCAGATCAGGAACCCGTAGAACCAGAACCCGTGGCTGATGTGCGAGAACAGGTACGGATCAACCAGATGCTGCGAGCAGTGCTCGGACCAGATGTCCGACACCCACGGATACCACTGCCCGCACTTGCACCACCAGATGCCCCCCTCGGCCCGCAACACGACCACGGTGATCGCCACCACCAGCAGCGAGAGCGCGTTGGCCCATTTGGAGCGGCGAGTATCGGCGACTTGGTGGATCTGTGATTGCATGATGTGGGTTCGCTCGCGTCAGTCGGTGTGCGTGATGACCTTGCCCGTGGTCGGTGTCGCGCTGGGCCTTCCATCATCCTGCACATCCCCCCGCAGCGTCTCGATCGCGTGCGGCAAGATATCCAGGATCGCCTCCAGCATCTCCGTTGACCCGCGCGGCGACCCTGGCAGCGTGATCAGCAAGGTTTGGTTGATCGTCCCGGCGATTCCCCGGGAGAGAAAAGTTCTCGGTGTTTTCGCATAACACCGCAGCCGCGACAGATCCATCAGCCCCGCGTGCGGCCGCTGAATCACCCGGGCCGCCGCCTCCGGCGTGACATCCCGCGGTGCAAGGCCTGTTCCGCCGGTTGAGAGCAGAAGATCGATGCGATGTGCGGGATCGGCCCACTCCACAAACCGCGCCGCAAGCTGATCCTCATCATCCGGCAGAATCCCAGTCAGCACGATCTCCGCACCCAGCGAGGTGCGCAGCATCTCGCACAAGCCCGGGCCGGACGTGTCCACCGTCACGCCGCGCGAGCAGCGATCAGACACAGTCAGCACAGCGGCACGTATGCGTGGTTCAAGTATCATCGCAGCAATCTTCTCCATCAACAGCCGCACGCACCACTATCAACTCAACGCCCTGCCCTGATTCGTTTCCATCCCCTTCCGAATCCGTCCCATCCGCGTTCATCTGTGGCCAACTCTTCTTCCTGTTGAGTGGCTCTTCGTCTTCTTCGCCACATACGTCCCGCTCCGCCCCCCACGCTTCTCAACCACCCGCATTCCCTCGATCGTCATGCCCTTGTCAATCGCCTTCCCCATATCAATCACCGTCAGTGCCGCCACCGCCACCGCCGTCAGCGCCTCCATCTCCACGCCTGTCCGCGCGTGCGTGCGGGCCGTCGCCGTCAGATGCACCCGCCCCGGCTCCAGCACCGCCTGCACATCCACCGAGTCCAGCGGCAGCGAATGACAGAGCGGGATCAGCTCATCCGTTCGCTTCGCCGCCTGAATCCCCGCCAGCCGCGCGACCTCCAGCAGGTTCCCCTTCTTGATCTGGTTCTGCTTGATCGCCCGCGCCAGCGCAGGCGAAATCCGCACGATCGCCTCCGCCGTTGCGGATCGCTCCGTGATCGGCTTCTCCCCGACATGCACCATGTGCGCACGCCCGGTGTCATCCGTATGCGAGAGTTTGGAAGTTGGCTTTGACATAATGAACTTTGGAAGCGCAGACAGGTGCAGAGAGAGAGGATACAAGGAACGCGAACCACTCATACGTACGCAGACCACGAATAAAACGCCCACGGACCCGCCCCCTGCTGCTGCGGCGGCACCTCAATGAACCCATCCGTATTCGCCGCCCCCGGCACATCTCCCGACGATCGCGACCCTATTAACTCCACGTGCCCCGGCGTTGTCAGCCGCACCGGCCGATGGTGCCAGAGCGGAATCGCCACACTGTCCGGATTCGACACCGTCACCACATGTGAAGCACTCGCCCGCAGCGCGGTGCTTCCTTGGCACCCTGCCCGCGCGAACATCGCCGGAACCGCCAGCCGCCGCGCCGTCACCAGCACCGACACCGGATTCCCCGGCAGCGCCAGCACCGGCCTCCCGCCCGGCGCGATCCCCGCCAGCACCGGTTTCCCCGGCTTCTGCGGCAACCCATGAAACATCGTGCGCACGCCCGCTTGCTCCAGCGCATCGGAGACATAGTCGCGATGCCCCATCGATACGCCGCCGGTCAGCAGCAACGCATCCGAAGTTGCCAGCGATGAGTCCACCGCCGCTCGCATCGCGCCCGCGTCATCGGGGATGTGATGGTGCCACAGTTCCACAAATGGCAACGGCTGAAACATCGCACGAAGCGTGGACGCGTTGGAATCGCGAAGCTGCCACTGGCTCGGCACCACCTGCGGCGGAACCACTTCATCCCCAGTCGTCAGTATCGCCAGCCGCACGCGCCGAAACACCGTCGGCATCGCCACCCCAAACGTGGCCAGCGCGGCCGCTACCACCGGCGAAATCTGCTGCCCGCCGAATGCCACCATCGCCCCCGACACCAGATTCTCCGCCGCACGCCGGATGTTCTGGCCAGACTGAATCCGCACCGCCCGCGGCAGCGTGATCCGATCCGGATGCTCCGCCACATCCTCGCGCTTGATCACCGCGTCCGCTCTGTCCGGAATCGCCCCACCCGTCACGATGCGCAGACACGCACCCGCAGGCAACACCGGCGGCTCGCGGCCGATCCGCACCTCACCCGCGATCGGCAACTCCGCAACCGCCAAGTCCGCAAGCCGCACCGCGTACCCATCCATCGAGCTCACATCCACCGCCGGACTCGCGCGATCCGCCGTGATCGCCTGCGCCAGAATCCGCCCGGGTGATTGGTCGAGCGAAATGCTCTCGGTCTCCACGGGCTGAATCTGCGAGAGCAGCGCGGCGAGTGCATCCGCCGGAGAGTGGAACGAGAATGTGAGTGGAGTGTCGCGGGGCATAGGGCGGCAAGATGATGGCACTTCGCGCGAAGCGTCCCAAACATGGGCTGGAAAGCCCATGCCACGGAAACACAGAATACACTGCCCGCATGGAGGTGACCGTGCTGCTCTTCGGACCCGCCGCAATGGCGTTCGGCAATGACCGGGCGGCCGTGACGATGCACCCCGGCACAACTTCTTCCGAACTCCTCACCGCTCTTGCCTTGCAGCACGCCCCTTTGCGGCCATTCCTCGCCCCAGGCGTCGGCCGTCTTGCCGTCAATCGCACTTTCGCAGCCGCCGATCAGGTCGTGCAGGCAGGCGACGAACTCGCCCTGATCGCGATGGTGTCCGGAGGATGAGCGTCGAAATTCACATCATCGATGGACCGATCCGCACACACGCGAACGCAAGCCCGCGCGATAGTGCCGGTGCCTTGGTCGTCTTCGACGGAATCGTGCGCGGAATGGAGGATGGCAGATCCCTCGCGGCCCTCTCATACGAGCACTATGAGCCGATGGCTTCCCAGCAACTTCGCGCTCTCGCCGAAGACATCGTCACCAAACACGCCCTCCTCGCCCTCCACTGCCACCACAGCCGCGGCCGCGTCAACGTCGGCGAATGCTCCATGCGCGTCATCATCCACTCCGCCCACCGCAAAGAAGCCCTCGCCGCCATGGGCGAGTTCATCGACCGCCTCAAGCGCGATGTCCCCATCTGGAAATCTGTCATCTGGGCATGAAGCCATCACACGCCCGGGATGAGCGAGTCCGCGAGCGAATACCGCGGATACACAATCCACTCGATGCTCATGCCTTGAGGCCTTCTGCCTTCTGCCTTCTTCTCACCCGACCCCTCCCCCTCACCCACCAATCGCCGACATCGGCCGATCCGGCTGCACAAAGTCCGCAGAACTGATCCCATGCCCCTTCTGCTTCGCCCACACCGCGTCAAGCAGCGCATCCTCCAGAGCACGCTCGCGATTTTCCAGTGACAAATCTGGTTCTCCACGCAGCGTTCCCATCAGATCGTGCTCCTGCAAACTGAACAGGCACGGACGTATCTTCCCATCCGCCGTGATTCGCAGCCGTGAGCACGCGCCGCAGAACGGCCGCGTCACCGGCGCGATGATCCCAATCTGCCCCGCGCCCTCCGGCGCATTCGCAAACACATACGTCTCCGATGTCGAGTGTGCATCCAACCGCTCCAGCGGCACAAC
>JBKJOD010000169.1:0-3422 GCA_046593245.1 Phycisphaerales bacterium | reverse complement strand
ACGCGCCGGAGGTGAACTTCATGATGTTGCCCTTGTGCACGAGCGTGACGGACTTGCTCTTGTGCTTCAGGGCGTAGGTGATGGCGGCGATGACAAGCCGCTCGGTGCCGAGATACGACACGGGCTTGATGCCGATGCCGACCATCAGCGGGTTGTCGCGGTGCGGCACGCCGGTGGCCTCGAGCTGCTTCTGCCACTCGTCACCGGCGGCCTTGGTGCCGAAGCGGATCTTCTTGAAGTCCTTGGGGAACTCCTTCTCAAGGAAGGCGAGGACCTTGGCGGCCTCGGGCGTGCCCGCGGCCCACTCTATGCCGGCGTAGATGTCCTCGGTGTTCTCGCGGAAGATCACCATGTTGCAGTCCTGCGGGCGCTTCACGGGCGAAGGGACGCCCGTAAACCAGCGGACGGGGCGGAGGCAGACATAGAGATCTAGAAGCTGCCGCAGCGCGACGTTCAATGAGCGAATGCCGCCGCCGATGGGCGTGGTGAGCGGACCCTTGATGCCGACGAGGTACTGCTTGAAATCGGTGATGGTCTGATCCGGGAGCCAGTTGCCGGTTGTGTTGAAGGCCTTCTCGCCCGCGAGCACCTCGTGCCAGTGGATCTTCTTCTTGCCGTGGCTCGCCTTGGCGACGGCCGCATCCATCACACGCACGCTCGCACGCCAGATGTCCGGACCGGTGCCGTCGCCCTCGATGAAGGGGATGATCGGGTCGTTGGGGACGTTCAGCTTGCCGGCGGACATGGTGATGGTGGAAGGCATCGTCAGGGTCTCCAAAGAGGGCGAAATCGCAAATCGCAAATGGCAAATCGCAAATAGGAAGCCAGCATAGGGGGCGACTCTGGACCGACGATCCGGGCGTTGCGGCAGCCCCGCCCGGGGGCGGAATGGGTGCTCAGCTCTTCATGTTGACATACTGCAACGGCTGCTCCAATCCCGCCTTGTCCAGCATCGCCATGACGGTGCGTAGGTCGTCGATCTGCTTGCCGGTCAGCCGTACTTCCTCGCCCTGGATGCTCGCCTGCACCTTGATCTTCGAGTCTTTGATGATCTTGACGATCTGCTTGGCAAGATCAGAGGGAAGACCGTCCTTGAGCTTCACCTCGCGCTTGCAGTTGCCCAGCGCGCCGTGGCGGGCCTGCTCGATCTCGCCAAACTCGAAGGACTTCATGCTGAAGCCCCGCTTCATCGCGGCGTTCAGGAACATCTCGTGAACGCCCTTCATCTTCCCCTCGTCCGCGGCGTGCATGGCGATCTTCTTGTCCTTCTTGTTCACCTCGATCTGCACGACCGAGTTGCGAAAGTCGAAGCGCGTGGCGATCGCCTTCTGCGTGTTGTTGATGGCGTTGTCAAGCTCGGTGTAGTTGATGCGGGAAACGATGTCGAGGGTGGGCATGGGAGGGGGTCCAAAAGGCAGATGTGCGAGTCGCTGATGGCAACGCGGTGAAGAGGAAAGGTTAGGGCGTTGGCGCGGCGGGAGAGGGCTCGCCGAGAGACTGGGGTTTGTAGTTGCCGACCGAAGCGGGAGGAATCGGCTTACCCTCGGCGACGGCCCCGCGGGCGGCCTGGAAGTCGTGCCATTGCGCACTCTTACTGAGCGTGTTCAGAAACTCTTGCTTAAACGCGTCTTTTGATGGAGGGCCGACAAATCGATCCGGCCACCAACGGTCAAACAACTGCCAGCACGCAGCTTCATTTCCGGAATACAGCAAGTTCAGCATGCAGGCCCAAAGTTCTGGCCTCTTCCACGGTGGCATGACAATGCGCAACTTGCCGTCGTAGACCAGCTCTGGATATGGCTGAATCGAGCGAACCGATGGATGTCGGGTAAGTACGGTTTCGGAGGATTCAATCATCTTGTCCAACGCGATGCGGAGTGCGCCGTTCTCGATCCGATACCAAACGCTCGGCGCGGGAGAGTCCGCGTGCGATGCGTGCCAGTAGTCAAACGACTGATCCGCGATGTTGAACTCCAGCTCGGGAAAGTGTGGATCGCCCGCGGGAGCGCGCGTGAGCCCCATTCCGTTGCGGGCATCAATGGTCGCGATGATGCGCGGCGGATCGGCGAGGTCGATCACATACACTGTGTAGCAGCAGTGTGCCCCGCCGGAGAAGCTGAAGACGACAAGGTAGCGTTTTCCGCCCCGGTTCAGATCTTCACCGGCGCCGACACGACAAGGAGGTGTGCCGGCGGAGGGCATCGGGTCGTAGGGGGTTTCTCCGAATTCGATGTCGAAGTCTTCGACGTTCAGGAGCTTCGTGCCGTTTGACGAAAGCACGAACCGCCCGCCCCGATCGTCCGGATCGCGAATGACATACCTGCTCGCCCGCGTGCCGTTCACGCGAATCTCTTCCGCAAGTTTCCACTTGGGCATCACGGCGTAATACACACGCGATCCATCGCGAATCACAAAGAACGCCAGCAGCGGCACGATCAGAATGTACCCGACGAACGCGAGCCACCACCGCCGCCGCCTTCGAGCGAGTTCGCGTTCGCTGTGTGATACATGGCCGCATTCGGGACAGCGGACTGGCGGCGTGGCCGCGGCCCCGGCCATGTCGTACCAGCACTTCGGGCAGCGGCGGCGGGGCTTGCCTCGGTCTCGAAAGAACGCGAACAGAATCAGGGCGATGCCCAACACCGCCAGCGCGGCCAAAGGCAGGTAGAGCCAGAATGCGAGTGGTGTTTGGCCCATGCGTGCACGGAAAGGGTACCAAGAGGATGGTTGGGAATCTCTCGCCGCGGATATCGCGGTGGTGGGGGAACCTGGATGCACGTCGTGCCGCGGGATGTTCCGTACACTGTCCGGGCAAGGGGGACAGGAGCCGCGATGCGCCCGCATGTTGTGACACCGGAACTGCTTGCGGTGGCGCGCGGAGATGCTCCGGCGGATCTGTTGCTCACAGGCGCGAAGATCGTGAACGTCTTCTCCGGCGAGGTGGAAGAAGGAACGGTCGCGATCTTCGGCGATCGGATCGCGGGAGTCGGCGGTCGCGGCGACTATACGCAGGCACGCGAAGTGATTGACCTCAAGGGCGCGTACGTCGGTCCCGGGCTGATCGATGCGCACATGCACGTGGAAAGCACGATGCTCCCGCCGCGCGAGTTTGTGACGCTCGCGGTTCCGCACGGAACCACCGGGGCGGTCTTCGATCCGCATGAGATCGGCAACGTGCTGGGGATCGCGGGCATCCGCTGGATCATGGATGACGCTGCCGGGCTGCCGTTTCGCGCCATGTTCGCGGTCTCGAGTTGCGTGCCAAGTTCGCCGCTGGAAACGTCCGGGGCGGTGCTGGGGGCGGAGGACCTCGCCGCGCTGCTTGACGATGAGCGCGTGGTCGCGCTCGCGGAGATGATGAACTATCCCGGCGTGGTAAGCGGGAACGTCGGCGTGCTCGCGAAGGTGAACGCGGGTTTGGC
>JBKJOD010000363.1:0-3425 GCA_046593245.1 Phycisphaerales bacterium | reverse complement strand
GGGCGTGTCTTGGGCCGCGGATGAAGTACAGCGGATGCTACTTTGATGAGGGTGTTTCCACACTTGGCGCGGCAGAGGAACGCATGCTGGGGCTGACGTGCGAGCGGGCCCGGATCGCAGATAAGCAGGAGATACTCGAGCTTGGATGCGGATGGGGATCGCTGACGCTGTGGATGCTGGAGAAATATCCAAAGGCGAGGATCACCGCGGTCTCGAACTCGGCCTCACAGAAGGCGTTTATTCTGGGCGAGGCCGAGCGGCGTGGGTTGCGATTGCCGGAGATCATCACCGCGGACATGCGAGACTTCGTGCTGGAGCGGAAGTTTGATCGAGTGGTGTCGGTGGAGATGTTCGAGCACATGAAGAACTACGGCGTGCTGATGCAGCGGATCGCGGGCATGATGCGTGAGGATGCGCTGCTGTTTGTGCACATCTTCACGCACGCGCGAATCGCGTATCACTTCGTGCCGGGGGATGATTGGATCGGGCGGTACTTCTTCACGGGCGGAACGATGCCGTCGCAGCATCTGCTGCATCACTTCCAGGATGACCTGCGCCTCGCGGAGCAATGGAACGTGGATGGGACGCACTATGAGAAGACAGCGAACGCCTGGCTGCGCACGCTGGATGAGAATCGGGATGCGGCGATGGCCGCGCTGCGGGAAGGACAGGGGCCGACGGAGGCGCGGGCGTGGCTGAACCGATGGCGGGTGTTTTTCCTGGCGTGCGCGGAACTTTGGGGGTTGAATCAGGGGCGGGAGTGGATGGTGTCGCACTATCTGTTTCGAAAGACATAGGTGAAGGGAAAACGTGGGGTGGACTGGCAGTTTGCGTAGTGCCCGGAACGTGAACCGACGTATCTAAAGTCCTGTCGGCGGAACAAGAAGTTGGCATTTTTCAGATGCAAGCGCATACTTAGAGCTTGAAGCACATGGGTGGATATGGCAGCCGTGGGCAGGGGGCGGTTATCGGTGCGCTCTTGGTGGCGGTGGGTGCGGCGTGTTCCGGGGCTTTGGGGGATGTCGTTTCGACGGCGTATCCGTTTGTGGGCGCGAATGACGCCGCGGCGGTGGCGAGCGCCGCGTTCTCCGGTTGGTACGCCGTTGCCGATACCTTTCAGGATCGCGTCGAGGTGCGCGATGCACGCGGAACCCTGAAACGAGCAATCAGTCGAAGCGAGCTGGGCGCGCTCGCGCCGTGGATGTCGCTCGACGGCGGGCCGGATGGGCCCAGCGGGCTGGCGTTCAGTGCGTCCGGGCGACTGCTGTACATTCTGGTGCATGATGACACAGTGCCGGGCGACGGGCAGCCCAGCGATGTGCTGCTGAGGTATGACGTCTCGACAGACACACTGACTCGGCAGGCGCGGCTGGAACTGTTTGATCGCGGGGATGTCTGGCCGCATCTGGCGGCGGCGCACCACGCGGGGTTTGTGTACGTCGGCAAACAGGGCGGGCAGATCGCGGGGTATCTGGCGTTCTCCACGGCGACACAATCCACGCCGACGGGAACGTGGACGCTTCCGGGCGCAACGTCGGCGACGATTGTGCACGGGATCACGATTGATCGCGACGCGGGGATGATGTATGTCGCGAGCGAGAACGCGGTGTATCGCGCAACGATCCCGGCGACACCCTCGACAACGCCGAGCTTCACACAGGTGTGCGCGGGAAGTGATGTTCGCGCGCTGGCATGGGGCGATCATTACGGGAGCGCGGCGCAGCGTGGCTTGTACATTCTCAGCGGGGATGGCGCGGGGGGATCGAAGATCGAGTTCATTCCGGGCGCGCTGGCCGCGAGTTTCAGCGGGCTGACTCCGGCACCGTACACGAGCGCGGCGACGACGTGGCATGATCTCTCGGCGACCGCGGAGGGAAAGTTGCTGGTGGGGGCCACGCCGGGACCGGTGACGATTTCGGATACCACCGACACGCGGCTGGGATTTGATGCGTGGATGCGCGATGAACTCGCACAGGCCACGGTGTTCGGCCGCGGATTGATCTCGCCGGATGGAGAGCCGAGCGGTTGGGTGATCGATGGGGATGTGCTCCCGGGACAGAGCAGATTTCATCCGGCAACACCCGACGGCGCAGCGTGGACGGTGCTGCTGCTGATGATGAACGAGCGGATCAACGGCGACGCGCTTGCGCGGCAGGATGTGTCTCGCGTGCTGGTGCGCTACGCAGGGCAGGCGGGAGACAACATCAAGCCGATGCGGAATGCGGATGGAGTGTTCAAGCACTGGATTGATCCGCTGACGGGGAACACCAAGAGCGGATGGGCGGATGAGTACGCGACGCTGAGCACCATGAAGATTGTGGTGGCCGCGGCTCGGGCGATGGATCGGTATCCGGATGACCCGACGATCGTTCGCGCCGCATCGCGGATTATCTTCGGGTGCAGGAACTGGCAGACGTATTTCCAGAGCGGGACGAACGCGATGGCGTTCAAGGGTCTGAGCGGGGGCGGGCCAGACACCAGCTCGTGGGCGTCGGGGTATCACGAGGGAATCATCTACGCGGAAGAAACCGGCGCGTATGGAGCGTCGCCCGCGGGCCCATTGATCGCTGCATACTGGTTCAATCGGGCCACGTGGCCGACGACGAGCTATGTGGCCGGCAAGCCGATCTCGGTGTCGAACAGCGGCGTGTTTCAGCCGACATTTCTCACGGTGTATCCGGCGTTGCTCTCGCAGACGTTTCGCGGCAGCGCGGCGTGGCGAACACAGCTGGACAACGTCCGCTGGAACAGTGCGGGATACACGGATGATACAGCAACGAAGTACTACACCGTGTTCTCCGCGGGCACCAGCCCGAGCGGATACAACGCGGACACGCTGACCAACCATCCCGGAAACCTGACGACGTTTACATCACTGCTGGGGCTGTGCGCTTCGGGCGATCCGGCGGAGGCATTGGGCGGATACGCGGCGTATCGCAAGGGGGCGCGGCAGACGTACAAGACCGGCGCGAGCATTCTGTATCGGCGCCCGTACGACACGGGGACGTTCGTGCCCAACTCGGCGGGATTACCGGATGTGGCATGCGGAGCGCTCGGACTGAGCGACCTCATCATGCCCGGATCGATCGATGCGCTGCTGGCGCGGGCGTATCCGAAAATCGAGATGTGCCCACGGGATGTGGATGGTGACGGTCGGGTGACCATCGACGATCTGTACCGGGCTGTGCTCTTGCCGACCGACCTGAACGGGAACGGCGTGGTGGATGCAAGCGACGCGGCGTGCCTGGAGAACTGGCTCCGGCGAACGGAGCTGTCGCGGATGGTGGGGCGGCAGCGATAGGGCACAGTTGGAACGCAGGAGTTCCGGGATTCGCTCTCGGGGGGCATCGCTCATCCTGCGCGCGAGACAAAAACAAGCACGCCCCGCACAACGTGTGCGCGGGGCGTGGGAGAAGAGCGATCTG
>JBKJOD010000294.1:0-6027 GCA_046593245.1 Phycisphaerales bacterium | reverse complement strand
TCCGCGCAGCGTGGCGAGAGCACCACGGAAACGCATGTTCCCCCCAGCGCGGCGGCGTTGCGAAACACCCCTCCAAGATTGTCATGATTCGTGAGGTCTTCGAGGACGACGATCGGCCCGCCCCGTGCGAGCAGATCGTCGAGAGTGAGGGATGGCCCACGCACGCCGATCGCCAGCACGCCGCGGTGCATGTTGAAGCCGACGATCTGGTTCATCATGGGCTGATTCGCGACAAACACCGGCGTTTCCGGCGGGAGCGGCGCGAGCGATTCCCGCAGTGTGTCCAGGCGAGATTCGGTGGTCAGAACGCTCTGCACCCGAAAGCGGCTGGCGATCAGTCGCTCAACGACCAGTTCACCCTCGGCGATAAACAGCCCGGCGTGGGCCGCGGCGTCCAAAGGATCGGTCCGCTGCGCGAGTTCCGCATCGCGCATGTTGGCATACGGCGCGAGCCGCGGGTCGGAGAGGGTTGAAACGGGGATGAGGTTCATTATTTCAAAACCGAGGCCCGGGCGCAAGCCCGTGCAGTTCGACATGTGCTGCGCGATCCTGCCCGGGGGTGCGCCCGGGCCTCTGCCAGGCAAAACACCCGTGCGTGGGACTCATCCTAAACTCCCCCATGCTCAATCGCACCATCACCGCCGCGTTTGTCACCGTTTCGCTTCTCGCCGTCGTTGGCTGTGAGTCCAAGACTCCCCCGCCGCCGACATCCAGCAGCGGGCAGGGGCTGAACAACCTTTCTGCGAACCCGACCTCGATCCCCGGCAAGTCCGCCGCGATGGGCAAGGCGGCGGTCGCCGGCATCCAGAAGAACCAGGATGACGCCGCCAACGCCGCGAACCAGATCAGCGGACAGGCGGGGACCGAGTTCGTGATCGGTGGCGTGAAGTTCGCCGTTCCCGAAGGATGGAAGAGCGTGCCCCCCTCAAGCCCCATGACCAAGGCGACGTACATCATCGCCAATGCGGGCAACGCGCAGGTGAACTTCTCCACCGCCGGCGGCGATGTGCCCAGCAACATTGAGCGTTGGAAGAAGCAGATCACCGATGCTTCCGGCGAGCCCATCACCGGCGAGACCGTCGAGCACACCGCGGGCGGCTACAAGATCTACATGTACAAGGCCACCGGCACATACGCCTCCATGTCTGGCGGCAAGCAGTCCAACACAGCCTTCCGCGGCGCGATCGTGCAGATGCCATCGCAGAGTGTGTTCGTGCGGCTCACCGGACCAGCCGACACCATCGGTCCCGCGGAAGCCGCGTGGGAGCAGATGGTGTTGGGGCTGACACGGTAAGAGCGGAACGCGTGAACGGGTATTAGGAGTGGAGGGGTCGAGGAGTCGGGCAAATCAGGCGTAAAGCTTGGGAAAACGCACATACTGACCGATACCGTGAACCGAACGCACGATGCGTTCGGTTTTTTGTTTCTCCTCCACTCCTCGACTCCTTCAAGCTTCTCTCCCCATGAACATCCTCCACGCCGCCATCCTCGGCCTTGTCGAAGGCATCACCGAGTATCTTCCCGTCTCCTCGACGGGCCATCTCATTATCACCACCAACCTGCTCGGCCTGACCAGCGAGCAGAACAAGGCCGCGATCGACGCGTTTGAGATTGTCATTCAGGGCGGCGCGATTCTCGCGGTGGTCGGGCTGTATTGGCCTCGGTTCGTGCAGATGCTCCGTGGTCTGCTCGGCAAGGACAACGCCGGCTTCCAACTCTTCGCGAACATCTGCATCGCGTTTCTCCCGGCGGCGGTCATCGGCAAGCTGTTCAAGAAGATGATCAACGAGCATCTCTTCTACGCCTGGCCGGTGGTGTTTGCGTTCATCGTCGGGGGCGTGTACATGATCATCGTGGAAGCGTGTCGCAGTGGTCGCTGGGGGCGAGCCGCGCGGCTGCAATATCACGGCGCGGGCAAGGGCGTTGACGAGATCACGCCGCTGGATGCGATCAAGATCGGGTTCCTGCAAGTCATCGCGATGTGGCCGGGCACCAGCCGCTCCATGATGACCATCACCGGCGGGTACTTCTGCAAGCTGCGTCCCGCCGCGGCCGCGGAGTTCTCCTTCCTGCTCGGCGTTCCGACGCTGCTGGGCGCAACGGTGCTCGCGCTCTGGGATGATTGGAAGGACCACAAGAGCAACGGATCGCCAATGTTTTACACCGTGCTGGGCACGGGGCCGGTGCTGGTGGGCCTGGTGGTGGCCGCGATCTCCGCCGCGCTGGCCGTGAAGTGGCTGGTCGGCTTTCTGAATCGGCGCGGCCTGGCGCCGTTCGGGGTGTATCGCATTCTGCTGGGAATCGCGCTGATCGGGATGATCCTCGGGCACTTGGTTTCGATTGAACCGGAGCACAAAGCCGTTGCTGCGCCGAGCGTTCCGGCTGTGCCGCTGCCCTCAACGCGCTGAAATTGATGGTTATTTGCCCGTTCGGGCAAGCGGGTGCATCCAGTTGCCGATCTGACGTAGCACGGGCTTCCAGCCCGTGTCTGAGTGTTCGTGGCATGGGCTTTCCAGCCCATGTTCCGGGCGCTTCGCCCGGAGTTCACGCACGAGTACAAAACGCAAAGGTCGGAACCCTTCATCCAGAGCCGAGCGGCGTAAGCCGCCGGTCCGCGTGCGTGAGACACAAAGGCATTCGGGCCGCCGCGGCCCGAACATGGGCTGGAAAGCCCATGCCACAATGCAAAGGCACTCGGGCAGGATGCCCGTGCTACGGAACTACCATCATGTTTCCTCTCGCACCAACCGCATCCTCACCCATGCCGCCAGCCACCCGCGAACAACCCGTCAAGACCTCATTCCCCAAGGACAAGATTCGCGTCGTGCTGATGGAGAACATCCACGAGCGCGCCGAGGAGATCCTCACTAGTGAGGGCTTCAAGGTGGAGCGCGTGCCCAAGGCACACGAGGGCGCGAAGCTCATCGAGATCGCCAGGAACGCCCACGTACTGGGCATCCGCTCGCAGTCGCAAGTCCGCGCGGATGTGCTCAAGGCCTGCCCGCGGCTGCTCAGCGTCGGGTGCTTCTGCATCGGAACGAATCAGGTGGACACCAAGGCCGCGTGCCTCGCGGGTGTGCCTGTCTTTAACTCACCATTCAGCAACACCCGCTCGGTGGCCGAACTCACCATCGCCGAGATCGTCGCCCTGCACCGCCGGCTGCTGGATAAGAGCGTCGAGCTGCACGCGGGCAAGTGGGACAAGTCCGCAGCGGGCTCGCACGAGGTCCGCGGCCGCACCCTCGGCATCGTCGGCTATGGGCGCATCGGCTCGCAGGTCAGCGTGCTGGCCGAATCCATGGGCATGCGGGTGATCTACTTTGATACGCTCTCGTGCCTGCCGCTGGGCAACGCGCGCCCAGTCAAGACACTCGACGATCTGCTCGCGCAGTCCGATGTCGTCACGCTGCATGTGCCCGCGACCAAGAAAACCGAGAAGATGATCGGCCCGTTGCAGATCGCCAAGATGCGTGCCGGTTCGTACCTCATCAACAACGCCCGTGGCGGCGTGGTGAACATTCCCGCCCTGGCTACTGCGCTCAAGAGCGGCAAACTCGCGGGTGCCGCGCTGGACGTCTTCCCCGAAGAGCCCAGCAGCAACGCCGAGCAGTTCGTCAGCGAGGTCCGCGGCCTGAACAACGTGATTCTCACGCCGCATATCGGTGGATCGACCGAAGAGGCCCAGCAATCCATCGCCGAAGATGTCGCCACCAAGCTCGCCCGATTCGTGAACAACGGATCTACGACCGGTGCGGTCAACGTGCCGCAGGTGGACCTTCCGGAGCAGGATGACATCGGCATGACCGAGGATGCCGGCGGCAGTGGGGGAACCACCCGCAGCAAGCATCGCCACCACCGCATCCTGCACTTCCACCGCAACGTCCCCGGCGTGATGAGCAAGATCAACTCGGTCATGGCCGAGCTGGGCGTGAACATCGTCGGCCAGTATCTCAAGACCAATGACGAGGTCGGCTATGTGGTGCTGGATGTCGCGCCCGTGAACGCGGAACTCATCAGCGACAAGCTCCGGTCCATCCCGGAAACGATCCGCGTGCGCATGTTGTGGTGAGTCTCAATCGACGTTCAGACGGCGCTTCCGCTTGTGCCGCGGGCGGTCCTCATCATCCGATGAACTGCTGGTGGAGATGTCATCGCGCGTCCCCGCGATGCCGTCTGGGCCGCTAGAGATGATCTCGAAGGTGCCCGGCCCGCCGGGAACCACGCGCAGTTGGTGGCCCCAATGGTCCTCGCGATCCTCCGCGCTGAGTTCCGTCAGCGTCGAGAGATCCGTCGGGAAGGTGCCATCCGCGCCCCGATGCGCCGCGACCACCTCCGCGACGTGCGACATCCGAATCCCTGTATCAATATACGGTGCCCCCGCGGCCACGCCCGCCCCGATCCCCAGCGCACCGAGCAGCAGCGAGAAGAATCCCAGGATCAGTGAGACAATGCCGCAGATCGAGCCGATCGCCCCGATGATCACCCCCGCCACCGCAAACCCGCGCGGCCTGCGATACAGCGCGACAAACGAGAGCACCAAGCCCACCGGCGAGAGTAGCCCGCACGAAAGTAGCCCCACCAGCGAGACCACAAATCCGGCGATCCCCAGCCCATTGCTCCGGCGTGGCTCGGGCATGTACGTTGCATACGGCTGCTGACTCATGTGAACTCCCTCCGTACTACTTGGGAGATGCCGCCGCCTTCTTTCGCAGTTCCGCGACATCAGCTCCGGATTTGGCCGCGTCGTCCAGCAGGCCGACCTGGGCCTTCCGCCCCTGCCCCAGCCGCGCGGCCTTTTCCACCAGCGCGATCCGCGTCGCGGGCGTGTCATCCAGTCCGATGGTCATGGCCGCGAGCTTCGCCGCGTCGTCATCCCGCCCCAGCATCAGCAGCCCCGTATACAGCCCCGCCGCCTTGTAGCGAAACAGATTCTTGTGCTGCGCGACCATTTTGGTCTTCGTCGCATCATCCAGCCGCTCGGGGACGGGCATGGTGCGACAGACCTCGAACGCCCGGCGCACATCGGCCCCCACATCGGGAATCAGCGGCAGGATGTCTCCCCATCGCTCCGCGCGCTCCAGCACCGGGCGCAGGTGGACGGTGCTTTGCATGATCGTCTCGCGGGAATCAGGATCACCCTTGATGCGATCAAACCACGCCAGCGTGCGGCTGTCGTCATTCAGAACGCCGTTGAGCACCAACCAGCTATCCAGATCGTCGAAGGTCCTGGTCGGTGATTTGAGCGTGGCTTCCAGTCGATCGCGTTCCGCTACGACTTGCTCGCGTGCTGGTGCGTGCTGCCCGATGAGCGCTCCGAGTTCCTCCGCTACAAGCCCGCGCGCCTCTCGCGGCGTTGGGTTCAGCATCTCCGGTGCGCTCTTCCACATCCGCAGCAGGTCCGCGAGTGCCTTGTCGAACTTGCCCGATTCGCGGGCCGCGCGTGCGGCTTGCAGTTGATCCACAAACCCTGCTTGCGGGATCGCTTCGCCGGGCGGGCGAGTTCCCGGCGCGGGCAGCACCACCGTCTCCGTCCCCGGCGCGGCCTTCCCCGCCAAGTTCACCTTCTCCAGCCACATCAGAAACTGGTCGCTGCTCATCCCGCCCAAACGCCGGTCGATCATTTCGCCGTTCTTGAACCCGATGAATGTCGGCCACGCCGAGACCCCGTACTCCGTCCGCAGCGCGCCTTCCTTGTCCGTATCAATCCGAACGACCGCCGCGCCATGGTCCTTGACCCACTGCTCCACCCGCGCTTCCAGAAACACCGTCCGCTCCATCAGCTTGCACGGCGCGCACCACTCCGCCGTAAAGTCCGCGATCACCACCGTGTTGTTCTGCTTCGACTTTGCGATCGCATCCGCGAGTGTCATCGAAGAGAACACCGCCGGAATCGGCGTGGTTGTGGCGGGCGGCTCATCCGTCCCGAGCGCCGCACCCGCACACCCCAGCGACATCACCGTTACAACGACCAGTCGTGAGATCATGCAAAATCATATCGCCACGATCCCCCCTCCACCCCTCCACCCC
>JBKJOD010000145.1:0-5344 GCA_046593245.1 Phycisphaerales bacterium | reverse complement strand
GCGTGCGACGGCCAGGAAGCCCTCGATCTGGTACTTGGCGGCGAGTCACCGGTATCGCACGATCTGATTCTCATGGACATGCAGATGCCCCGCGTGGACGGGTATGAGGCGACGCGCCGTCTGCGCGAGGCGGGCATCAAGACGCCGATCATCGCCGTGACGGCTCACGCGCTCGCGGGCGAGCGTGAGAAGTGCCTGCAGAGCGGGTGTGATGATTACCAGACCAAACCCATCGACCGAGTTGCCCTGCTGGCCTGCTGCGAGCGGTGGCTTGCACAGCAGCCAGCGAAGGTCGCGTAAGGTCTCGGCGGGCTCGCCGGGCAAGCAAATCAGAGATCCTCACTTGGGCGGCGAAGACTCGCGCCGCCACAAACTGACCGACCCATTCCCTTGCCGGAGTGGGTCGTGTCTTTGCTTCACCAACCGACTTTGGTCGAAAATGACCGCGACGAGTCGCAAGAGTGTGTCTTCTCGCAAATGTGCGGTATGCTCCAATCGTGTGGTCCGGAAACGAATCAACCCAGAGGCAGGCAGGACCGGCGGATGCAATCCGTGTGGTGCGGTTTGCCACGCTGGATTCAACCAGCTCGCACGCTCGGGCGCTTGTCACGACGGGCCGCGCAGGGGGATCACCCGTCGCGCTGGTTGCCCAGGTGCAGACCAGCGGCATCGGGCGATTCAAACGAGCGTGGTCCAGCCCCAGCGGCGGGCTCTGGATGACACTCGCGTGGCCTGCTGATGAATCAACTCTGCACGCTCGCCTTGACGGGCTGGGGCTGCGCGTGGGTGTTGCATGTCTTCGAGTCGTGCGCGAGGCGTTTCATGGGTTCAAGGGCGATCCGCATGTGCGCCTGAAGTGGCCGAACGATGTGCTGGTGCATGGGCGCAAGGTGCTTGGAGTGCTCACCGAACTTGTGCATGAACCCGCCCCAGACGCGCGGCCCTGGCTGCTTGTCGGCGTGGGACTGAATGCGAATATCCGCATGGAGGACCTTGAAGAACCGATGCGATCACACGCGACGTCGTTGCAGCGCGAGCTTGGACATCCGGTGCAACTTGAACTCATCGAGGCCCAACTGCTGCGTGAACTTGCGGCCGCACTCTCTGCGAGCGGCCTTTCCCGGCAGCTCCTCACAGAAGCGTGCGATGCGCTGCACGGCCTGGATCGAGACACAACCGTGTCGCTGCCGGATGGAACACGGATGTCCGGCGTGCTCAAGGGGCTGAACGAGCATGGGATGGCCGTGCTGGATATCGATGGACGGGTGTTCGTACCGCCGCTGGGGGCGGTGATCATGAGCGATACGCCGCCGCGCCGGGATGTTCCGGTAAGTGAATAAGACCGATCGTCCAAAGACACACGCCCCGCCGGACTCGCCGCGTGTGCGGCGATTCCGACAGGGCGTGTGAAATAGATCAGGAACCCGGGCTGGAAGCCCGTGACACGTGGATCAGACCGCGTCCTTCAGGGCCTTGAGAGGACGGATCTTGATGACCGTCTTCGCGGGCTTGGCCTTGAACATCTGGGTCTCGCCGGTGAAGGGGTTCTTGCCTTCGCGCGCCTTGGTGGCGGGCTTGAACACGGCCTTGACCTTCATCAGTCCGGGGACGGTGAAGATCTTGTCCTTGCCTTCGCCGGGCTTCGCCAGGTCGGTGGTCATGATGCGGCCGAGGGTCTCAAACACGCCGGAGACCTGCTTGCGGCTGAGGTCGTTGTGCTCAGCGAGCATCTGATAAAGCTCGCTCTTCTTGCGGGGCTTGCTGGAAGCGGTGATCTTGGGGGCTTTCTTCGCGGGTGCAGTCTTCTTCGCCATGGTTCTCTCCGAAAAGGGGACTCGTGCGATCCATCGCACGTTGTACAGATACCGTTGTATCCGAAGGAATCGAAATGTTCAACCCGTCAAACGCCATTTTTCCTGTGGAAAACTGCGATTTTCATGGTTGAACAACGATTTTCGGCTAGAAAACGTCAACTTCTTCACACTTGGACGGGTTCTCAGCAAGATTTTTCCTCCCGCAACCCGTCTTTGGCGGCCAATTTTGAGAGTTCTTTGAGTGATTCTGACCGGCCAACTCCTGCTCCCCCACTCCTCGCTCGGCTCGACGATCGCGCCGGGACAGCTCCGGATCGAGCGGGGACGCATCGCGCAAGTGTCGCTTGGGGAAGGCCATCCGATCGGGACGCCCGACATCGGCAACGCGCGAACGCTCATCAGTCCGGGCTTCGTTGACACTCATCTGCACCTGCCGCAGTTTGATTGCATCGGGATCGACGGACTGACGCTGCTGGATTGGCTAGAGCGGGCGGTCTTCCCGACCGAGGCCAAGTGGGCGGATGCGGACCATGCCGGCTCTGTGACCACGCGGGTCGGCAAGCGGTTGCTCGCCGCGGGAACGACTGGCATCGCGGCTTATGCCACCGTCCACCACGAAGGTGCCAAGCAGGCCGTACAAGCTCTGCATGGTTGGGGCGGCCGCGCGATCGTCGGGCAGGTGCTCATGGATCAGCAGGCACCCGCGGAGTTGCTTCGGCCCGCAAAGCAGTTGCTCGCAGAGGCCGCGGCGTTGCAATCACAGGGCGTTGGGCGCGTGGAACTGGCTGTGACACCACGGTTTGCGGTCTCATGCTCTCAGGAACTTCTCACCGGATGCGGCGATCTGGCCGGTCGCACGCAGGCCGCCGTGCAGACCCATCTGAGCGAGACACTTCCCGAGTGCGAGCTCGTCCAACGGCTGCACGGATGCGAGACCTACACGGAGGTGTACCAGCTCGCGGGCCTGCTCGGCCCGCGGACAATTCTCGGGCACGGGATCTGGCTGAGCGACTCCGAGTGTGCAGCCATCGCCCGCGCGGGCAGCATCGTCGCCCATTGTCCGACGGCGAACCTGTTTCTGCAAGCCGGTTCCATGGACCGGGGCGGCCACTTGGATGCACGCATGAAGATCGGGCTTGGCAGCGATATCGCGGGCGGGCCGGATGTCTGCATGGTTCGCGTAGCCCGGGCCATGATCGAAACCGCCAAGTCACGACGCTTGAATGACGGGCGGACAAGGGTGCCGACGCCGGGAGAAGCTTGGGGCCAGATCACGCGTCGGAACGCGGAGGTGCTTGGGTGGACCGATTCGGGTTCGCTCACCGTTGGCGCATGGGCCGATCTGGTCGTCATTGATCCGACGCGTGGTCCGGGCGCGCAGCCAGAGTGGGTGAAGGCGGTCGATCCGCTTTCGCTGTTGCTATACGCCTTTGATGAACGCTGGATCAGTCACACGCTGGTGCAGGGACGAGTGGCTTACACCGGGTGAGCGAAGCGTCGGAGGCCAAGAAAGCCAATTTCGTGATCGGTCTGGCCGCAGTTGGCAAGATCGGCGAGCACCTCCCCCACCACACTGGCAAACTTGAAGCCGTGACCGCTGAAACCGGCGGCGATGACGATGTTCGGGTGCTTGGGATGGCGATCGATTATGAAGTGGCCGTCGGGGCTGTTCTCGTACATGCAGATGCGGAGGCCTGTCACGGGACCATCTGCGGCGGGCATGAAGGTTTGCAGGAAGGGCCGGATGTCGCTCTCATCGCCCAGCCGCGGTTCGCGTCCGTCGCGATCGGGATCGATCGGGCTGCCCATCGCATGGCGAGCGACCTTCACACTCGATGTGCCGCCGGGGGCCTCGCTGCTGGCAGGGAATCCGTAAAACAAGTCGCCACCGCCCGGCGAATCGGCCGGTGTCTTCATCGCCCACACCGGCGCATCTTGCTTGTGGAACGGTGCGGGATCGCGCGGCGTGAACCAGCCGAGTACTTGGCGCGTCGGCGTGATGGGAACGGCGAGGTCGCCGATCACGCGATTGGCCCAGACACCGGCTGCTATGACCAGCGATTCCGCTCGATATTCTGCTGTTCTTGTGCGAACACGCACGCCGCTGCCATCTGCATCCCACGATTCCACCCGCTCGCCAGTCTGGATTGTCGCACCATGCGCGGCGGCCAGCCGAGCGTGCGCGCGAACCACGCGCTCGGGCGCGAGCCAACCGGCCACGGGCTCGAAGAGCGCGACAAAGTCATCGGGGACATGGAACTGCGGGAAGCGTGCCGCGAGCTGGCGGCGCGAGAGCATCTCGTGGGGCAGCATGTGCTGGACGGCCGCGCGAAGGGAGCCGGCGACGGCATCCGACTCCTCGCGCCCCATGTACACGCCGCCGGGAGTGAAGAGCAGCCGCTCGCCACTCGCGGATTCCAGCTCGCGCCAGAGTGTGTACGCCCGGCGCAGCAACGGCACATAGTCGGGATGCTCGTAATAGCACATCCGGATCATGCGGCTGAAACCGTGCGATGAGCCGCGATCGTGGGCGATCGGAAACTGATCCAAGCCGAGAACGCGCCCCTCACGTTTGGCGAGGTGGTAACACGCTGCGGAGCCCATCGCGCCTGCGGCGCCGATTACGATGGTGTCGAACTGGTTTGCCATCCCCGGAAGAGTACGACGGGCCACAAGTCTGGACTGATTCCAGGATCGCAAGCAGAACAACGCGAAACAGTGCTGCACGGCCCCAGTTGACCGATGTCAACGCTGACTCATTCGCGGCAATCGAGGGCCACTTTCGGAGCACCACATGGACTTTCTCATCGCACTCTGGATTCCGATCATCGCCTCGGCTATCGGAGTTTGGATCGTCAGCGCCCTCTGCTGGATGGCAATCGGACATCATAATAAGGACGTCGCCCCGATCCCCAACGAGCAGGAGTTCATCAGCACCATGAAGCAGATGAACATTCCGCCAGGCAACTACGGGTTTCCGGATTTTCAGAAGTGCAAGGGCAAGTCCAAGGACGAGCAGAAGTTGATGATGGCCAATCCGATGGGCCTGCTGCGCGTCTGGGCACCTGTGGGCATGGGAGCCAACATGGTTCTGACGTTCCTGACCTTTCTGGTCGTCAGCACGATCGTCGCGTATCTGGGCTGGGCTTCGCTCAAGCACAGCGGCGAGACCTTCGGGCACATCATGCAGGTGCTCGGCACCGCCGGCGTGCTGGCGTACTGCTTCTCCTCGTTCCCCAACGACATCTGGTTTCAGCGATCCAAGCGAGCCATGCTCATGAACTTCATCGATGGCGTGGTGTTTGGCCTGCTCACAGGCGCGGTGTTCGCATGGCTCTGGCCCAAGTGATCAGCGCTGGAGGCAGATAGCATTCCCGGATGTCGCAACTTTCATCCGTCGCGGACAACGCCTTTGCCGTGCTCTCTTTTCTCGCCGCGCCGGCGATTCTGACCAACGCTTCCACATTGCTCGCTCTCGGTACGGCCAACCGATTGGCGCGGGCCGCCGACCGCGCGAGGGCGGCAGCGGT
>JBKJOD010000323.1:0-3048 GCA_046593245.1 Phycisphaerales bacterium | reverse complement strand
TATGAGCCGGCATAGAACGGCCTCATCGAGGCAATACGTCGTCCCCGCGCTGGAGACGACGTTTTCCTCCATCATCACGCTGCCCATGTCGCTCGCGCCGTATGAGAGCGCGACCTGACCGATATGCGGACCCATCGTCACCCAACTGGCGCCGATGGAGTAGATGTTGTCCAGGAAGAGGCGCGAGAGGGCTTGGGTGCGGAGGTAGTCGGTCGCGCTGCTCATGCGAACGCGTTTGCCGAAGAGCGATGCAGTCGGATATTTCGCCGCATCCATCGCATCAAACTCGAACACATCCGCTTCGCGTTTACCTGCGGGCTGCGATGGGACGCCGCGTCCATAGTCCCACGCCCGCGCCACCGCGTCGCCGGGGAACTCGTGGGCCAGTTCGGCTTCATCAACGCCCCAGTCCGGCACGCGCCCCAGCGGCGTGTTTTCCCGCTGAAACGGCCACGAAATGAAGGCCTTGTAGTGGCCGGAAGGGATCGAGGGATCGAGGGATCGAGGGATCGAGCTTCGATCACTTGATCCCTTGGTTTCTTGTTCCCTTGGTCCCATCAACGCTTTGTCCTGCCACTTCCGCACCATCCACATGTGGTGGATGCGATCGGCGTGGCCCTCGATGTGGCCGAACATCATGGTCGCGCTGGTGAACATGCCCAGCGAGTGGGCGACGTACATGCAGGTGAGCCATGCCTCGGCGTCGCACTTGCCCAGGCCGATCTTGCGGCGGACGGGATCGGAGAAAATCTCGCCGCCGCCGCCGGGGAGGGAGTCCAGGCCCGCATCGCGCAGGCGCACCATGACCCAGCGAATCTTCTCTTCGAGATTCGCACCGGGCGGATCAAAGAAGTGGACGAACTCGATGAACTCGGGCGGGCTGAAGGCGTGGATGTGGATTTTCGGAAACTTGGATTTGATGCCCGAGAGCAGCTTGATGTACCACTCCAGCGGGAGCGCGGGGTTCATGCCGCCCTGCATGAGAATCTGAGTGCCGCCGATCTCCTGCAACGCGGCGATCTTCTCGTGGATCTGCACCGGGTCCAGCGTGTACGCGTCGTGATCATCCGCATCGCGCCGGAAAGCGCAGAAGGTGCAACGGGCGTTGCAGATGTTCGTGTAGTTGATGTTCCGATCGATGATGTATGTACGGAGATGGTCGCCGTGGATCGCCCGCGCGCGGGCATCCGCCCAGCGACCTAGGGAGTGCAGCGGCATGGCCTTGAAGAGCTCGATCCCCTGCTCGGGAGTGAGACGGGCGTGGCCGGAGGCGACGGCGCGCAGCAGCCCAGGGTCGTTGGCCTCGTATGTGGAATGCTCTGGTGGTGGTCGGTAGATCATGTTTTCAAAGTCGATTTGCAGAGCCGAGCGGCGTCAGCCGCCGTGTGGTTTGGCCGCAGATTGCTGTATTGAATCCCGCATCTTCTCAGTTTTCAATATAAACTGAAAAGAATCCGTGCCGAACCGAGGCCAATCGTACGGACGCCGCACGCGCGCTGTGCTGGCCAAGGGTGATCGGACGTGAGGGAGCGAAGCCCGGCCAACCGCACCGACTGCACGGCCTGCGCCGATCCGGCATTGTCGCCGGAGGCGTCCCGCATTCAAGGCGGGTGATTCGCGCGTGTTGAGTTGTCGATACCGCAGCAACGCACGCCCTCGTGGGCAAGGACAGCTCGAACATGCACCGCGCTCCGCAACCACATGTCAGTGACGCCGTCCGGCAACTCCGGGTATGGGTCACAATCGCCGCCACACTCGTCGGGGTGTGCTGCGGCGTGCAGATGCTGACGTACTGCTTCGCGGCGTACACGGATGCGCGATTCGAGGAGGTGCGCACGGTGAAGCAAGACAAGCCGCTGCGCGTCGTGAACTCAGCCAGCGAACCAGCGAGCGTCCAGAGCGAGCCGGGCGTGGTTGGCGGGATGCGCACGGCGCAGATCGAGGGTGGCAAGGCGGCGGTGGAGATGACGCGGGTGCGTGGCGCGACGGATGTGGTGCTCAAGCGTGCGAGCGACATCGCGTGCGGGGTAGGGATCATCTCGGCGGTGATGCTCGCGCTGCTCACGATGCTCGGCGTTGCGGTCGCGGGTGGCGGGAGCATTCCGGGCGTGGAGCGCGTCACGACGGCGTGCGTCTGGTCGCTCGTGCTCGCATTGATGTGTGCGCCGTGGCAGCGGGTGATGCCGGGGCTTGGCGTGCCGGGTATCTTCGCGGCGTACGCGGACATGACCAGCATCATCGATACGCACACGATTCATGGGGCGAGCGCGGGGTCGTTCTCGCTGTTGATGCAGTGGGTGGCGATGCCGCTGGCGGCGATGTTCACGACGATGGGTGTGGGGCTCTGGTTCCGGGCGGGCGTGGAGCGCGGGATCATTGTGACTGCGCCAAGCCAACTGGATCGGGCGGTGGAGCGCGAGGTGGAGATGATCCAGAAGCGCGGGGTGGCTTCGACGGCGCCGAAGACGGTGGGCGCGCTCCACCAAGCGATTGGAAACGTCAGTGGTGAGTCCGAAGGAACGAATCGTGGCACGCCGCCGGGAACGCTCTCGGCGGTGGAGCGTGCGCTGAATGAGGCCGCGGCGATCGCGACCAGTGCGGCACATCCGGATGAGCATGGCATCACGCGGCGGCGGATCCCGCGGACGGTGGCGGACGCGGATTTCAAGCGGCCGATCTGATCGCGCCCACAGAGACGCGGGCGCAAGCCCGTGCAGTTGGATGTCGATCGCGCCGGCACGCTATTTACAACCTGCCATCACTGCGCGGCCCTGCCCGGGCTTGCGCCCGGGCCTCTGTTATTTGGCTAGTTTCGCGACGAGTCGCCATACATCATGCGGGGTGAGCGTGCGGCCGGTGTGGGCGTTGAACTGCTCGACGAGGGCATCGAAGTTGCCGCCATACGGAAGCTGGTCGCGCTGGCCAAGGGAACCGACGGTGCGGACGACCTGATCGCGGAGCCAGGTTTCTTCCTTGGGTTGCAGTTTCACGGGCAGCGTCGCGGCCTTGCCGCTCTTGGGGAGCTTGCCGGCCTTGCGGAGGTTGTGC
>JBKJOD010000309.1:0-6681 GCA_046593245.1 Phycisphaerales bacterium | reverse complement strand
CCGCGAAGCTGGAAACGCTGATCGGAACGCTGCCGGCGTTCGCGTCCCAAGATGGAGATCTGAAGGTGGTGCCGGTGAAGAAGCCAGCGGACAAGAGCAAAGAGAAGAAGAAGGAAGCGAAGTAGCGTGGCTTGGGCTTATTAGCCCATGTTCGGGTGCTTCGCCCGAATGTCTTTGTTCCTGAATGCAACAACCACGCCAGGCGGCCGCTACGGCCCAAACCGCCCACGCGGAGCGTGGGGGTACCCAAGAACATGGGCTGGAAAGCCCATGCCACTCAATGCCAGAACGGCGCGACGACGCGCTCCACCGCGCCGCGATAGAGCATCTTCAGCATCGCAGGATCGAGTTTGATGCCGCGGAGCGTCGGCGCACTCATCGCCGTGTGCTTCGCGGGATCGACCATCATCAAGTCCGGGTCGGCGATCGGCGACTCCATTTCCTGAGTGGTCTCGAACATGGCGCGGAGCGCCCAGTAGCGGCTGGCGTACAGATCGAACGCGGCCTCAGGGCTATCGGCGAGATCCGACATCGGGCTCACGGCCTGCTTCTGCGGGCGCAGGTGGTCTTCCTGCACGACGATATCGGAGCCGAAGAAGAGGCGGCCGCTCCACTTCGCGAAGAAGGCGCGGGTCTCGGCGGCGGTGTGCAGGCCGAGGGCACGCACGACCCACTTGGTTGCACTGGTATCCAGATGCAGATTCGGGTGGCGCGTCAACATGCCGTCGAGGAAGCCGAGGTCTTCGGGCCAGCCGCCCATGTGGGCCGCGATCCATGGCGACTCGAAGCGATCGAGCATCCGCTCCAGCCCTTCGTACTGCTGGCGCTTGGTGCCGTAGCGGGTCACGTCACTGTATTTGGCGGTGAACCAGGTGTCCGGGTCCGCGATGTGGACCATGAACATCATGCCGAGAGACTCCCCCACTTCGCAGGCCTTGATCCGCCACGCGCTGTCGATCTCGGCAAGATCGGTGGTGTCGAATGGCTTGTCCTTGAGTTCGGGAACTAGGTCGCGCAGGCGTGGGCTACCCCAGAGTTTGAGCATGCCCGAACCGAAGTCCTTCTTGAACGACTCAATATTCTTGATGTATCCCTCGCGGAAGGCCGCGTAGCGATCGGGATGGCTGAAACTCGGGAAGGCGATGAAGCGGACGCTCTCGCCAAGCAGGTCGCGCACCGGGGCGCACTGGTGGATCTGCGTCATGCTGTATGTTGTCGTAACACCGAAGAGTTTTCGCACCTCGTCATAGAGCTTGCAGGGCTCAACGCCCGCGAGGTGGGCGTGGGCATCAATGATCGGGACGACCGGCGGCCCCAGCGCGGCCGCGGCGCGCCGATAATCCCATCCGTATCGGTTCGCGGCGCGAACCGAGCCGGTCCCGTAGACCGCGCCGCCTGCCTCGCCGTGTTCATCGTGCTTGCCGCCCAGAGTGTTCGTAGTCATCGGAGATCATCGTATCGACACCCGTGAATCCAGTCGAGCGGCGGCGAGCGGAGCTGAGGATCAGCCGCGGACGCAGACCCAGCTGGCCGCGGCGGGCGACGGATCGGTAGCGATCGCGGCAAGAACGCGCCCGCGGGTTGCGCTCGCGCACGACTGGCTGGTGGACATGCGCGGCGGGGAACGCGTGCTGGATGCGATCGCGCGGCTGTGCGCCGACAGGTTCGAGACCGTCGGGCTGTTCACGATGTTCGATGACGGGCGGCCGCTGTCGCCCGCGATTGATGCGATTCCGAAGTTCACATCACATCTCAATCGGTTGCCAGGCGCGATGCGAAGATGGCTGCTGCCGATGTATCCGGCGGCAGTGGGGCAGCTCTCGCGACAACTCGCAACTGAGCACGCGCGAAAGCCGATTGATCTGGTGATCTCGACTTCCTCGGCCGCCATCAAGGGTCTGCGCCCGCCGAGCGGTGTGCCACATATCTGCTACTGCCACTCGCCAGCGCGATATCTGTGGTCGCAGGCGGAGCAATACGGTGGCGGACGCGTCGGCGCGATGCGATCACTCGGGCTTCGCATTTGCGGCGGGGGGCTGCGAGCGTGGGACAAGCGGACATCCGACCATGTGACGCACTTTGTGGCGAACTCTTCGCACATCAAGCGCGAGATCATGCGGTGCTATGGGCGATCGGCGACAACCGTGTTTCCGCCGGTTCGGACGGAGTTTTTCACCCCAAAGGACGGACCGGCGCCGAATCATGTTCGCACCACGAACTGGCTGTACGTCGGTGCTCTTGAACCGTACAAGCGTGTGGACCTTGTGATGCGTGCGGCGAATCTCTCGAACGACCTGTTGGGAATCGTCGGCAGTGGATCACAAGAAGCGACCCTGCGCGATCTGGCAGGGCAGTTGCCCAGGCGTGACACGTCCATCAAGTTTGTCGGGCGCGTGAGCGACGACACGCTTCGCTCCCATCTGCGACACAGCCGCGTGCTCGTGTTTCCCCAGATCGAGGACTTTGGGATTGTTGCGGTGGAAGCCCAGGCCTGTGGCATGCCGGTGGTCGCGTTTCGTGGGGGCGGTGCGTTGGATTCGATCATCGCGAACCAGACAGGTGTGTTTTTTGACAAACAAACACCGGAGGCGATCGTGGACGCGGTGCGGCGATGTCTGGAACTTGGCGACACAACGGATGCGTGCCGCTCCAACGCGGAACGATTCAGCGAAGCGAACTTCGAGCGGGCGATGCTGCGAGTCATTGAAGACGCAATGTCTGGGCGTTAGCTCGCGATGCCGGTGCCCGGGAACGTCGAGAGCGCATCCGATGGATTCACCGTCGTGCCGCGCACCACCGCGCTGAGCACCTGGCCGACGTAAATCTCGTGGTCCGCTTCAAGATCCAAGTGCCGCAGCACTTCGCAGTCCAGCGAGATGACCGATCGCGACAGCAGCGGCGAACCGGTCACAAGTGTGCGGAACTCCAGCATGTCAAACGGGTCGGCGGTTTCCTCGGCACCGAACTTCTTGTGCATGAGACGGCTCGTCGGATCAATCATGCACAGTCCGAAGGCGTGGCTGTCTCGAATGAGGGTCGCCAGTCGCTGGCCGGAGGGCACGGCGACGCAGACGCACGCCGGCTCATCCGAAGCTTTCATTACCCGGGTCACGATCATGCCGTTCCGCTTGTTCTCAAACGCAGCGGTCATCACGAACGTCGCCGTGGGGAGCTGGGCGAGCGCACGGTTGATGTCGGGAATGGCGTCACGATTGACCTGGCGCACCCGGTCGCGATCACGCTCGCGCTCCGGGCGATCACGACGCGCGGCGTGAGTCGAACCATCCGCCGGGCCGCTATGTGCCATACCCCACGAACTCATGGCAAAGGATCCTCCTGCTCGATGAAGAGAGTAACACCTAAACCCGGGATAGCCCGGAGCTTGCGCACTTTTCGCGCAGGCCGCAAGAGTTCTCCACCGGCCGTGCACTTCCTTGAAAAATAGTGGTGGATAACTCCATTTGGTGTTGCGTTGTGGGGGCAGGTGGGGCATAATGGGGCCTCACCAATCGCACCCGAGCCGCCACATGCTGTTCACCGGATATTCCGAAAACAGCATCGACGGCAAAGGACGGCTGGCGATCCCCGCCAAGTACCGCAACCGATGGTCCGCGGAACGTGATGGGGCGACCTGGGTCTGCCTTCCCTGGCCCACCGGGCACCTCCGGCTCTACACCGAGTCCTACTTCGACTCAGCCAGCCAACCGGCCAAACCGACTCTGATTCCTGACCGCGACACCGCCGAACTTGAACCCCGTCTCTTCTCGCTCGTGGAACATCTGGATATGGATTCAGCTGGCCGCATCATCCTTCCCAAGCGTCACCTGGACAAGGTGGGGCTGAAGACGGATGTGGCGGTTCTGGGTGCGGGCAACCGCATCGAGATTCACGACCTTGCTCGCTGGAAGGCGAACGAGGACGCGGGCTTCCACTCCCTGCCGGAACTTGTCGAACGCATTCAGTCCCGCGGCTCGTAGCCAGTCGATCTCCTCCTCCCCGCTTGCGGCCGCCCAGCCGCCCGCGGGATTTGACAACCCGCTTATGTACCACCGGCAGGCCGCAAAAGGTGCGAACGGACTCGCGGCACGACCGGTTCAACAAGATGCTTGCTCCCGCCCACGACGCAAGGACGCGTTATTGGGATGCACGGATGCACCGCCACGGATGGCGGCAACCGGAGCAAGGCCCTTGTCGAACCAGCCACGCCACGCTTGCACGGTGACTTCAATGCTCGGCCGAACCGCCACCGGCCGAGCGTTTTTATTTTTGGAAGTGACAGAGTAAACGAGTGACGGAGTGACGGAGTTGAAAGGCAGGACCTTGCAGGTCCACAGACTTCACTTCGTCACTTCGTCTCAATCGCCTTGACGACCGCGCGTCCTTTGTCGTCGTCGCGCTTGAACGCCCAGTCTTTGGCTGTCCAGCCGTTGGGCTTGTCCTTCTTGGATGGGTCCGCGCCGAGGGCGAGGAGTGTGGCGACCTGCTCCGCATCGCCGCGTTCGGCGGCTTTCATCAGGGGGGTGACGCTGTCGGCGTCGCCACCGTCGACGGGGGCACCGGCCTTCACGAGCGCGCGAAGCACGCCCGCAGGAGCTTCGTTCTGGGCGGCGATGCTCAGAGCGGTTTCGCCGTTGATGTCCGTGGCGGTGGCGTTTGCACCGGCTTCGAGAAGCATGGCGACTTTCTCAACTGATCCGATCCGCGCGGCGGCCATGAGGGCGGTTTGGCGCCACTTGTTCGCGGCGTTCACATCTGCACCGGCGGCGGTGAGGGCTTTGACGCTGGCTGGCTCGCCACGGGCCGCGGCCCACATGAGCGCCGTCCAACCGTCGGCGGCCCGCGCACTGGACTGGGCTCCGGCATCAAGCAGCAACTTGACTTTGGCGGCATCGCCCCAACCGGCGGCGTACATCAAGGCGGTGCGTCCGTCGTCGGTGCGCTGGTCGAGTTTGGCTTTGGCCTCGACGAGGGCTCGCATGGTTTCGGGTTTTCCATCCATGGAGGCGTGCATGAGGGGGGTCATGCCCTCGCGGCCGGGCTTGTCCGAGAGCATGACTGCGTTGACATCGGCACCGGCTTTGATTGCGCCGCGGACGCGCTCAGGGTCGTCCTTGGAAACGGCTTCGGCGAGCCCCTGACTGCCGGGGGAGGCAGCAGATGCGCCGCGAGTGGTTACGCCGCTGGCCATTGCCAGTTGCACGCCATACACAATCAGACCGCCGAGCACGATCAGGGCGATGGCTCCAAACAGACCGATGGACCCGGACTTTTTCGCGGATATTGCGGACTCGGTCATGGGATCAATCCTCCTCGTGCGGCTTGTACGCCGCGACGACATCTGCTTGAATGTGAGCGGGCGTCTGCTCGTCGTGACTGTATTCCATGACGAACGTGCCCGTGCCGCCGGTCATGCTCTTGAGCTGGTTGGAATAGTTCTGCAGTTCGCCTAGGGGCGCGATGGCGCGGACGAGGCAGAGGTCTGAGCCGACCATGTCGGTGGACTGCACGCGGCCGCGTTTGCCGGAAAGATCGCCGTTCACATCACCCATGTAACGGCTTGGAACGGTGATCTCGACTTTGACATAGGGCTCCAGCAGCGCGGGACGAGCGCCTTTGATTGCCTCGATAAACGCCTTCTTTCCGGCGGAAATGAACGCGATTTCCTTGCTGTCCACATCGTGGTACTTCCCGTCGTAGACGCGAACACAGATGTTCTTCATCGGATAGCCGGCGATCGCACCATCCACCATCGCCTGACGCACGCCCTTTTCCACGGCGGGGATGTACTGGCGCGGGATGGAGCCGCCCACGGTTTCGTTGATGAACTCGAAGCCCTCTGGGTGTTCAACGGGGAGCGGCTCCACGGTGAGATAGACCTCACCGAACTGGCCGGAGCCGCCGGTCTGCTTCTTGTGGCGGTGGTGGCCGTTGGCCTTGATGGTGATGGTCTCTTTGTACGCGATCTTCGGGGGGGAGGTGATGACCTCGACACCAGCGGCCTTGAGCTTCTCGATGATGACGCGCAGGTGCAGATCGCCCATGCCGCGGATGACGGTCTGCTTGGTGGCCGCGATGCGCTCCACGCTGAAGCCGGGATCCTCGGAGATCAGCTTGTGGACGATGGCGGCGAAACGCGTCTCATCGGCGTGATTCTTGAGCTCGATCGCCAGCCCATACATCGGGCGCGGCAGCGGAAGCGGCTTGATGCGCACACCGTCGGCCTCGTGGCTCTCGTGCATCACGCTGTTGAGACGGAGCTCGTCGATCTTGGCGACCGCACCGATCTGGCCGGGGCCGAGTTCGCTGACCTCGACGTGATCCTTCCCCTGCAACCGGAACATGTGGCCGATGCGGATGGTCTTTTTCTGATCGTCCACCAGCAGGTCCTGCTTGGTCTTGATGACGCCCTGGTGGACGCGGAAGAAACCAAGCTTGCCGACAAACGCATCGGTGGCAACCTTGAAAACGTGCGAGATCAGCGGACGCATCGGCTCGGGCTCGGGGCGATAGTCGCGCTCATTGCCCGCGGCTTCATCGCGGCGCAGAAACTCGGACGGATGCACCTCATCGGGCGCGGGGCAGAGCGAGGCGAAAACGTGCATGAGATCATCCACACCCGCGCCGCTCTTGGCGGAGCAGAAGCAAACGGGCACCAGATGGCCCTGCTCGAGGGCACGCTCG
>JBKJOD010000270.1:0-4530 GCA_046593245.1 Phycisphaerales bacterium | reverse complement strand
GTGGACCCTGCTCGTTGATTACTTCGCGTATTGCCTCGTGAACAGTCTCGTTGCCGGCGGTGTGGCACTTTTGCTGGAGTTCGCGTTCGGATAACGCTTTTCCGTATCGAGCAGCAGCGAACTCGCAAACAATCACTCCAGGCGAGCACACCTCTATGAGGTTGGAGGTGCAGAGGAAGGGGCTTCCCCTCTCTCGGCATCAGCGACTCCAACGCAACGCGACGCTTCGCCCCCCCATCCATCCTCATCTGATTTCCCGGTTTGCTCCGTGCTCCCTCCGTGTACACCGTGTTCTCAGTGCTTCAATCCTCATCTTCGCCCAGCCATTGAAACACAGAGCAAGCGGGGCGCATGGAGAAGGCGTCGGATGCGCGCCACCGCTCCCGACTCGGAGCGATCGGTGTGTCTTGTCGGCCTGGCTTGACGCACATCCGACCACCGATCGCACCCACTCCCCAAAGCAAAGAGCCGGGGCTCTGAGCGAATCAAGGGGTCCGACCAGCCGGGAGAAAGTGGGTCGCCGAATGGTTGATCGCGCACTTGGAACCACCCAGACTCCCCATCTTGTCGAAGTCAGACAGGAGAGGGAGAGCAAACGCGGCGCGAAGCTGCCAGGAAACTGCACCCCGGCAATATTGATTGACATGCCAATGAGCCGTGTGGTACTCTCCTTTTCCCAGTTTTGTTTCCGTACCCCTTGAGGAGTCAGTTGATGATTCGTTTTGGACTTGCTGCCGCCGCTTCTCTGCTCATTGCATCGCTCACTCAAACCGCTCAGGCCCAGCCGGTGTTTTGGGTGGAAGGTACGGACATTCCCGGCGGTGGCAACTCCCTGCAGACGTTCACGTTCGACATCGGAACCAACACCCTCATCGGCACGCTCGCGTACGGCGGGTCGGTGGTCGACTTTGACTCCTTCGCGTTCATCGTTCCCCCCGGCAAGCAGATTTCCGCCGGGACGCTCACGCTCTACACAGCCCAGAACCGGTACTACCGCGAAGATTGGGATCTCAACACCGGACTGATCTATGGCAATGGCCAACTCCGGGAGCGGCTCTCGGTGGACTTCCTCCCCGGACTGAACAACCCCACGGTTCGGACACTTGTCAACATGCCGCTGCACGCCGGCGCGTACAACATGAGCAACACGGGCTTCAACGCGGAGATGAACTCCGTCGCGGTGTGGCGGTTTGACTTCGATGTAACACTGGAGGGCGGAGCGTGCTGCAACGGCATCAACTGTGCCGTGGTGCCCTCCAACCTTTGCACCGGAACGTTCATGGGCGGTGACACTGTCTGCGGCCCGGTGATCTGCTGCGGAGCGCCCATCGGCAGCCCGCTGGCAGCGAACGACTGCGATGGTGATCTGGTGCAGGATGCCTGCACCACTCTGACGCCCGCGAGCGACTGCAATAGCAACAGCGCGGCGGACTCTTGTGAAACGCTTGTCTTCTCCAACACGGACTTCAACGGCAGCTCCGGAGCGTTCACCTTCAACGGCACTTCCGCGGTAGAACTTCCGGCCGGGTATGCCCTGCTGACGAGCTTCCAGCCCGGCGAGACCGGCACCATCGTCCGTCCCCCGCTGACCGCAGGCGTCACCCAGCGCATGCGGGTGATGTTCGACTTCCGGATCAGCGCGTTCAACACCCAACCGGCCGACGGCATCTCGTTCTCGCTGATGAACGCCGATGTGTACGGCACCGATGTGCTCTTCGGCGAAGACGGTATCAGCGCCCCGCGCGTGCTGACCGTCAAGTTCAATACCTACGAGAATGCCCCGCCCGAGGGCGGAAACTCCATGTTCATCCGCTACGGAGGCGTGAATGTCGCCTCGAACGTTTCACTGCCTTTCACCCTGGCTGACGGCAACTGGCACCGTGCCGTGATCGATCTGACGCCCGATGGGCACATCACCGTGAAGGTCGGAACCAATCCCGGCGACATGACGGCCGTGTTCAGCAACGTGCAGATTCCCGGCTATGTGCCCGAGCGAAGCATCATCGGCTTCGGCGGGCGCACCGGAGGTTCCTTCGCGCTTCAGGAACTCGACAACATCCGAATCGGCGTGAATGGGCCGACCGATCGCAACGGCAACGGCATCCCTGACTCCTGCGAGTGCCGGGCGAACTTCAACGGTATCGATGGCGTGAACGTTCAGGACATCTTCGACTTCCTCGCCGCGTGGTTCGCCGGGAACCCTCGAGCCGACTTCAACGGTGCGAACGGCATTGGTGTGCAGGACATCTTCGATTTCCTGGCCGCCTGGTTCGCCGGCTGCTGATCGTTTCGGGCAGCGAGGACGCTGCTCGGTTCTGGCGGAACATATTGAAAAATGCATGACGCGGCGGGCTACGCGATCTGGCCCGCCGCGATCATCATTTCAATCACGGCCACATCCGGCGCAGGCGGCCGATCCGCGGTGAGCTTGCGGACCTTCGAGCGAATAATCTCATGGGCACGCTCCACGCCACGCCCCGAGCGGAGCGGGCGATGATGCTCGATCGCCTGTGAGGCGGCCAGCAACTCGATCGCGACCACCTTGCGTGCCAGATCAAGAGCACGCCGCGCCTTCGCCGCTGCACGTGGGCCGAAGGAGTTGTAATCCTCCATGCCCGCGCTGGTGGAGAGGTTTGCCACGCTCGCGGGGGTGCAGAGCCCGATGATCTCGTTGCAACACGCTGCGGCGGTGTATTGCGCGATCATGAGCCCTGAGTGCAGCCCCGGCGAGGGCGAGAGATATGGCGGGAGACCGGTCTCAGGATCAAAGCCCGAGAGCATGTGATACACGCGCCGCTCGGCGATGCCGGCAACATGCGAGCAAGCGATGGCTGCGACATCCATCGGAATCGCAAGCGGCATGCCGTGGAAGTTGCCGCCGGAGAGAATGTCGGTGGGGGGGTTGGGTACTCGCTTGGTCTTTTCGCCGGGGAATACAAGAGGATTGTCGGTGACGGCGCCAAGCTCCGCGCCGACGCACGCACGCACATACCAGAACGCCTCCCACGCTGCGCCGAGAATCTGCGGGGCGCAGCGGAGGGAATAGGGATCTTGGACGCGCGGATCGTTGAGCGTATGCGATGGAAGTATCTTGCTCCCCTCGATAAGCGACCGCAGCCGCGATGCGACGACGCTCTGGCCCAGTTGCTCGCGGGCGTGGTGCAGGCGATCGTCGAGGAAAGCGTCCGTCGCGCGGCAGGCATCGATCGACATCGCCGCCGCAACCAGCGCGGCGTCAAACAGCCGCTCAAAGTCGCGCACAAAGAGCGATGCCTGTGCTGCCATGAGATGCGTGCCGTTGATGAGCGCAAGCCCTTCCTTGGCAGCCAGCGTGACGGGCTTGATCCCGGCTCGCTTTATCGCCGCAGAGCCGGTCATCACACGCCCGCTAAGTTCCGCCTCGCCCTCACCAATTAACACGAGCGCAACATGGGCCAGTGGGGCTAGATCACCCGACGCACCAACCGAACCAGTCTCGGGTACCACGGGCGTGACGCCCGCGTTCAACATCTTGATGAGCGTTTCAACTACCACCGGTCGCACGCCGGAAAGCCCGCGCGACAGCGACCCGACCAGACAGAGCATCATTCCGCGAACGATGTCGCGTGCCAGCGGCTCGCCCACACCCGCCGCGTGAGAGCGAATCAGGTTGCGTTGCAGCGATTCCAAATCACCGGACGAAATCCGCTGGCGCGCGAATGATCCGAATCCCGTGTTGATCCCGTAGTGCGCCTCACCGTCATTCAGCACTGACTCCAGCAGTGAGCGCGACGCGACGATGCCACCTTTTCCCCCCTCACCCAGTCGCACCGCTGCGCCGCCACGAGCGACTTCCTCGACTTCAGCAAACGTGAAGGCGTTGCCATCCAATACCACAACCTTGGGGGTCGATGTGGATGCTCGCTCGGATCGACGATGCTTGGGCTTGGGCATAGGGGTTGAGTGTTGGGCCAGGCAGGCACAAGAGCAATTGGACAAACCTCCCCACCGCGATCTGGCCGCTCTCTGAAACGTCCTATAATACATGTTATGTAAAACGGTACGCTAAGTGCTTGTTGGGTAGGGTTTTACGCTAGGCCGGAACGGGCATACTAGGGGTGGTACTCGGGTTTCCTCTAGTATTCCGAATCTTGGGTTTTCCACGTCGGGCTTTGGCACCATACAGGCCCGGTTGGCCCCGGTTTCCACGGAACGGCGCGGTAAAAATCTCCGTCATCGGTACAAAACGATCGAGTCGGCCCCCACCTGGCATCCCTTCGACGATCTTGATGCGGCCCGCCAAGATGAGATTGTGCAAGCGGCACCGGCTGATACCCAGCATCCGCGCGGCGGTTGGCACCGGCACCATGCCCAGCGGGTGTTTTTCTCGCTGGTTGAGCCACCAGAGCATGGCGGCTTGGCGCTGGCGAATCTGCACAATCGCTTTCCGTTCGCTGTAGTCGAGCACTTCTTTGTTCGGGTCGGGCATGTAGTTCCTCGCGTTGATTTTGCGCTGTAGCCGCACAAATGGAAGGGGACGGGTTGTATCGG
>JBKJOD010000151.1:0-2729 GCA_046593245.1 Phycisphaerales bacterium | reverse complement strand
ACAACGCACACGCCACCGCACACCAAGTTCGGCCGGTTCAATCCTCAACTTCAGTCCAGACATCACAGACGGCACAAAATATTTTCGCGCGTGGTACGGCGAGGGCAAAGGAGGAATGGAGCGTCCGGGTCACGTCACAATAAAATCCGGGTTCCCGGCCGCTGAAGTGGGTATTCGCCCCGCGCACGGGTCCGCCCCGGCCTGTGAGCGTCGCCCCTGAAGAGCTGAGCGTCGCCACTCAGGAGCCGAGCATCGCCGCTCAACCACGCACGCACGCCCCTCGCGCGCCGGGCGCGGCCGTTCAACGATTCGCCGCCGCCGCTCACGCGCCCGGAGGAGCCGCGCACGTGCCGAGCGGAACCGCTCGCCCGCACACGCACACCGTACCCGAGTCTTCCGGTGCCGCGCTCCACCGCTCCGACGCGGCGTTGGCCAAGTTGAAGGCCGTGCGGAAGGTCGCGACGGCAGCGATGAACGTGATGACCAGCGCCGCCAGTCCAACGCCCGCGCCGAGGAGCCACGCCGGGAGCGATTCGCGGCTACCGGTCCCCAGCGTCTCCGTCATGCCGAATGACAAGAGCACCATCACTCCCGCGATGCCGCCCGAGACCGCCGCGTACACGATGCCCTCATAAGCGAGTTCCATTCCGCCGTACTGTCCCATCGGCGGATGCGCGCCGAGATAGCAGCCCCGCGCGATCGCCGCGAGCAGGGAAATCGCGACTAGAGCCGCCGTGATGCGCCACCAAGGAAACCTCATACTTAAGCTTAGGAACCCCCGCAAGCCCCGCCCCACTTGATCGTCTTGCGGATTCGAGGGTGCGGGTTCATGGTGCGTTCAGTCTACCGCGCGAGCGTGAAGAAGAGAAAGGCATTGCTGATGGCCTTCAGCCTGAGGAATGAAAGGCAGAAGGCGAAAGGCAAACACACGGGCAGCATGGCGTCGCCAGTTCCTCAGGCTGAAGGCCATCAGCAAAAGAAAACCTACACGTTCGCGGGGATCGTCCCGCACTCCGGACACACCACCCCCGCCGCGAGACCGGTGCGGTCGTAGTTGCACTTCGGGCAGAGATTCAACTTCGCGCGGCGGCGGGCGAGGGTGTCCCAATACCACGCACGTGCCGTGCTCGCAAGGGTCAGCAGGGCCGGGATCCACAGCGGAAGGATGAAGTTGCGATATGGCTGTGGATCGACGTTGTCTCGAACGAGGTTGCTGCTCGGCATAAGCATCCATCCTGGACCGCGGATTCGGGCCGCAATTGTCATGCCTTCCCAGTCGAAGGGATAAGCCCTGTGACCGGCCATGTAAAACGCACCTTCCGAGAAACCGCAACTCCACCCAGTCGCAACCCAGTCGACTCGCCACCAACCACTCCCGATCCACACCACCACCAGCAGCGCCGTCACCACCGCCCCGCCCCACTTGATCGTCTTGCGGATTCTCGGGTGCGGCTTCATGGCATCATTCTATTCGAACCCGCCTTTCTCCGTGCTCCCTCCGTGTGCCCCGTGTGCTTGTATGTTACCCAAGCAGACCGCCCACTCGGCCCATCGCCGGAACAAGTGGGTCGAGTGGGCGGTCTGCGGCCGGCCGCGTGATCCTTCCTGTGGCCCGGTCTGAACGACCGACACGGAGCTTGATCCCGGCCGGCTTTGTGTCGTGTTTGCCCGAACAGTCGCATGGGCCTCTGCCGCCACGGGGTGGTCATGCCCGCATCGCAAGAAAGGGCTTCGGCATGATCGAGTCTTCTTCGGTAGTCGGAATTGATGTCTCCAAGGCCGCGCTGGACGTGGCCTTCGGGCTCGACGGCGTTGTCGAGCAGTTCGCCAACGACGCCAAGGGCCATCGCGCTCTTGGCCGGGCGCTGGCCAAGCGATCGCCCTCACGCATCATCATGGAGGCCACCGGCGGTTACGAGTACCGTGTTCTCCGCTGCATGATGGACCTGCGGTTGCCCGCCATCCGGGTCAATCCACGACAGGTCCGCGACTTCGCACGCGCTACCGGCATTCTGGCCAAGACCGACGCCATCGACGCGAAGGTGCTCGTCCGCTTCGGGGCCGCCGTCGAGCCCGAGCATCGCCCGCTTCCCTCACCGGAGCAGGAAAAGCTCGCTCGTTTGCAGACCCGCCGGGCCCAGATGGTCGCCCTCCGCACCGCCGAGCTCAATCGCCTGGAGCAGACAACCGAGCGGAGTATCACGCGAACAATCAAGGCCGTGATCAACCTCCTGGACAAGCAGATCGCCCTCATCCAGGCCGAGTCCCTGGACGTCATCGCCGAGCATCGGCAGCTTGAACGCACCTTTGAGATCCTCACCTCCGTGCCCGGAGTCGGACCCGTGACCGCGGCCGTGCTGATGGGCCACATGCCCGAGCTGGGAACACTCTCGCGTCAGGCCGTCGCCGCGCTGGCCGGGCTGGCCCCCTTCAATCGCGACAGCGGAACCCAACGCGGGCAACGCCATATCCGCGGCGGCCGCGCTCCGGTCCGCACCGCGCTGTACATGGCCACCCTCGCGGCCGTGCGGTGCAACAGCGTCATCGCCGAAGACTTCCAGCGACTCACCAATGCGGGCAAGACCCACAAAGTCGCTATGACCGCCTGCATGCGCAAGCTCCTCACCATCCTCAACGCCCTCGTCCGCGACGATGTCCTCTGGGGCGAGAAGAAAACACACAACAATCCCTCCGCGACTTGACTTCAAACACAGTCGCTCCGTGTTTCA
>JBKJOD010000129.1:0-3059 GCA_046593245.1 Phycisphaerales bacterium | reverse complement strand
TACCGGTCGCCCGACGATCCGATCCGCCAGACCGACCCCGCTCAGACCACGGTGAGTTTCCGCGACTCCCCGGTGAATCGGCCCGAGGCGCGGCTCATCGGCCAGCAGTATCAGTGCAACCCGGTGCGCGCCGATCTCGTCGTCACCGATGCCGCGGCGTGGATATGGGCCGACACCGGCGTCACGAACGGCCAGCATCTCGAGATCGTGGTGGGCTCGGAATACGACCAGTACATCCGGGGCCAGGGCGGCCCGGACAACGTGCAGATCGTGGCGCACTCACCGGTGACCTGCAAAGGCAAGGCGGGTTACTCGGACGTCACGTATTACACGGGGCTGAGCGGATCGGGCGTGTTCGCGACCGGCACGAACTACTGGGTGAGCAAGCTCAACCCGCCGGAGTTCCCCGAGTCGCCGTACAACCCCACGATCGTGAAGGCCACGATGAACGTGCTCCTCGCGTTTGGCATTGGTCCCGCGGGCGCTGCGCACCCATCCGTCCCGAACTGGCAAGGCCTCTCCGGCACGGTTGGATAGCACGGACGGGATCATGGGTCTACGGGTGTGATGCCAAGTACTGCACTGGATCAAGGAAGCCAACGGTGAGCGGCTCTGATGATCTCAGATCGGTCGTCGCGTTGACGAGCAGGGCCGAACCGCTTTCGTCGAGCGTCACCATGCCTTCAAGTGGCGCCGCGTCCGCGGCCCAGGTCGACTCGCCTGGCTTCAGGATGAACAGCGACGAACCGAGCCATGCCACCTTGGTCCCATCGACCTCGCCGATGGTGAAGGTGCTCGGGTACTGCGTGGGTTTCAAGGCCGGGATGGCTTCCCACACTTCCCGTGCAGCGTTCCACCACAACCCGCCGGAGAAACCCGTCGAAACGTGAAACGGTAGATACGCGAGTTGCCCTGCGGAGCAGACCACCTTCTCGTTCAGCGCTGACACCGAATCCGGCTTCTGTGTCTCGACGGGTGCGCTCCAACTGAGGGTCTTCTGGTCGAGGGTGTAGGTGCGCAGGGGCTCGGCATTCGCGGCAGGGTTGGGTACAAGTACCCCGCCGCCCGCAAACACCTCGCCGGTCTGAACCGCAACGACGCTCCCCCCGGCGACGCACGTGGCGTCGACCCGATCAGGACTTGTGCTGAATCGTGTCCCTCCGCCCGAGGCCGGGTCGATCAGCATGTTCTCGGCGATCATTCCGTGGCCCACGCTGAACACGGCTTCGCGTCCAGTCCATCCCAGTCCCGCGCCTTGCAGCACGTATCCCTGTTCACTTATTGGACTCGTCACCGCATCGAGCGTGCGCCAGGTCTTCGCTCTAGGTGAGAAGGCTGCGGCCTCGATGACGACTTTGCCGCAATCGGGCGACTCAAGCTCTTTCCCCGCGGACCCACACGGTGTGCCGAGGATAATGGCTTCTTGGCCGGTCCAAACGCCCATTGCCTGGTAAAGCGGCCTCGAGAACGGTGCGTCGGGCATTGGTGACCAAGCTGCCCGCGACCGGTCGTACAGCGCACCATCACCAAGACTGCGCACGCCCGAGTCGTCGCTCGTGTATCCACCAAACACGAGCACGTTCTCGCCGATGCTGAGCACCAAGGGTTGGCGACGATCGCTCAACTGCACGTTGGTGCTCTCGAACCCAGTCGTCGAAAGCGAACCGGGCGTCGAGCCACGAGTTCCAGCCAAAACGTGGACAGGGGTCTTATCGCTCCCGCCGCAGCCTGAAATGCCCATCGCTACGGCGATCAAAAACGCGAAAATCCATCTAGCATTCGAGTCCATTGGTAGGCTCCTCGTCGGATGTTTCATGGAATTCGGAAGACGCCAGAGCAGAGGCGATGATCCGACTCAGGATAAGGAGTGCAAGGGTATTGTCCCCATTGTTGAAAGAGCCGCCGATCGGCCCATACGAAGTCGAGCATCCTCTGTTGCGGTATAGTGTTGGAAGTGAAGGTCTGATACCAGTTGGGTAGATGGGCTTCAGTATCATCGAGCCAGAAGTCTTGGAATCCTTGTGGCATGTTGCCGATCTGGTTCACCGGAGGCGGGAAAGAATATTGCATATTTAGGTCAGTTCCAGTGAGACTATAGGCTCCATCGATCGCTTTCCAGATAAATTCAATGTTTCTAGCATTTGCTGTCTGTTGCGCGGTAATGTAGCCATCCCCAGCGTGTGTGTGTGCCGTGCAGTTCTCCGTCTTGAACCCAAAATTCTGCATATCAAGGCAGACGATGTTCTTGTCTTCGGTCACAGGGAGAGGGGCGTGCGGGACAAGCACTTGATTGTGGATTGCCACCACCCCGCCGACGGCCATGATTGTGTTGCCAAATGGGCCGTTTTGCCTGCCGTAGCAGGCATGATCTCCCGGGCTCGCCGGTCCGAACCACATTGACCAGTTCTGCCCGTATTGGAGAGAAAGATATGCCTGAATAGTGGATGCTTGGCCTAGGCAACTCTCTTGCAGGCTTATCTGCCATGCAGGGTAATGGCCCGCGTGATAGACGGTTCGATCTATCGCCCCCTGCCAGTTATGGTAGTTATCATTTCCCATCGCGATATTCCAGCTGTGCACTTGGAACACAGTTGAGGCGTGCGCGGTGGCTTCTCCAATCGGCACTAAAACTGAACAAGCTAATGTGATTGATAAGATCGCGCGGGCGACGCCGCGAACGGTTGCGCCCAGCAGCGCCGGGCGCCCTCCGAGGGCGGTGGTGGGTTGCCCAAACGATACTACTTTGTTCGCCATCTAAAGGGCCTTTCCTGCGAAGGCCTCTCCTGCGAAGGCCTCTCCTGCGAAGGCCTCTCTTAGACGAAGTTACGGTATGAATAGGCCGCAGTCAATGAACTTCTCGGTGCGAGCGAAGCGGCGAAATGAGCGGTTACGCGGGGACGACCTCTACGGGGATGCCGTTGACTGCGGCGTTGTTGGAGAGCGGGTCGAAGTTGTCGACCGGTGCCAACAGGTTGTTGTTCACTCCGGCGTGTTCGCGCGCCACGGCCATGCGGGTCCCGGCCTTGTCGTGACCCCAGCCGTGGGGGAGCGACACCACT
>JBKJOD010000108.1:0-2704 GCA_046593245.1 Phycisphaerales bacterium | reverse complement strand
CAGTCGCGTCACTGCACGGTAATTCGTGCTCTGACTGCGTCGGATTTTGCGTCGCTTTTTCAAAGTGCGAATCCAACACCTGCAAGTAATGTTGGGCAGCGATCCGTTCCGTGTTCCCCAGCCAGGTCGAAATGACGTGAGCCGGGAAGGTTTCCACGAGTTCCGTCTGACGGCTGGCATGTTGACGGCAGTTGAAAACGGCGGCGCGGGGGGAGTGTTGCGGCGGTTGAAATTGGCGGCGCACATGAGTGCAGCCCTGAGAATTGGCAAGATGGGGGGCGAGTCCCGATCTGTCCGTTTCGCAGGGAGGCACCGGAGTGCGAATCGACATGGAGTTTTGGACCGTTGTTCGCCGGGAAGTCTTGACCGGCGAGTTAAGCCAGCGCGCGGCATGCGAGAAGTACCGCTTGGGTTGGCACACGCTCAAGAAGATCCTGGCTCACGCGGAACCGCCGGGCTACCGTCAGAGTCAGCCGCGGAAGAAGCGGAAGCTCGCCGCGTTCCTGCCGATCATCCATCAGATCTTGGCAGACGATCGCCAGGCACCGAAGAAGCAGCGGCACACGGCCCAGCGGATTTTCCAGCGGCTGAGGGACGAACATGGCTTCCAGGGAGGTGAGACGGTCGTCAAGGACGCGGTTCGGTCCTGGAAGCAGTTGCATCAAGAGGTGTTCCTGCCGCTATCGCATCCGCCGGGAGAGGCCCAGGTCGATTTCGGCGAAGCGACGATCAAGCTCGGCGGTATCGAGACGAAGGTCGCCCTGTTTGTGATGACGCTTCCCTACTCGGGAGCGATCTTCATCCAGGCATTTCCCCGGGAATGCACGGAGACGTTCCTGGAAGGGCATCGTTTGGCGTTTGAGTTCTTCGGCGGAGTCCCCCGGCGGATCAGTTACGACAACTCGGCGATCGCGGTGATTGAGGTGCTCTCTGGCCGCGAACGGAAGCTGACCAAGGAGTTCTTACGGCTGCAGAGTCATTACCTGTTTCAGGAGCACTTTTGCCTGGTGCGTCGGCCCAACGAGAAGGGACACGTGGAACGGCTGATTGGATTCGCCCGACGCAACTTCCTGGTGCCCGTGCCGGAAGTGACCTCGCTGGAACGGCTCAACGAGACCCTTCTGGAACGTTGTCGCGCCGACCTGGTGCATCGCACTCGCGGCAAGGCGGGCACGAAGGCAGAACTCTTGGCTGAAGATCAGGCAGCCTTCCTGCCGCTGCCCAAGCAGATCTTCGAGGCGAGATGGATCGAGCAGGTCTCGGCCGATTCGCAGTCGCTGGTCCGCTTTGACACCAACAGCTACAGCGTGCCGGTGAAGTATGCGCATCGGAAGATCACCGTCGTGGCCACGGTGGAAGAGGTGCGGCTGGTGTCCGAAGATCGGTTGGTGGCTCGGCATCGACGCTGTTGGCAGAAAGAACAGTATCTCTTCGATCCGATCCATTACCTGGCGCTGCTGGAGCGCAAGCCGGGAGGATTCGACTATGCCCGGCCGCTGGAGAACTGGCAGTTGCCGGACTGCTATGCGTTGCTCCGACGGCGTCTGGAAGCAGCCGATCCGCGGCACGGCACGAGGTCGTTCATCCGAGTCCTGCGGCTCTTGGAGAAGTTCTCTTTGCCGCAACTCACGGAAGCGATCGAGTATGCCCTGGACCTTGATGTGATCGATGTCGACAGTCTCCGCACGATTCTGGAACACCGAGCCGATCGGCCGGTGGAACTCTTCTCGCTGGATGGTCGCCCGCAATTGGCCGAGGTGCAGGTCGAAACGACGGATGTCACCGCTTACCAGGTTCTGCTGGAAGAGGTGGCGTCATGAACAAGACCGAAACCAAGAGCGCGGTGCTGCTCAAGCATCATCTCAAGGCGCTGAAGCTCCCCACGATGCATGCCGAGTGCGAAAAGATCGCGCAGCGCTGTGCTGCCGATAACGCCGATCACCTGGCGTTTCTGCTGCAACTCTGTGAGTTGGAACTGATCGAGCGCGAACGCAAGGCGGCTGAACGGAGATTGAAACTGGCCCGCTTCCCGGCCTGCAAGCTCCTGGATGAGTTCGACTTCTCGGCGCGGCCCAGCGTCAACAAGCCGCTCGTGCTGGAACTCATCCAAGGGGAGTACCTCGACAACCGGGAGAACATTCTGCTGGTCGGCCCCAGCGGGACCGGGAAGTCTCATCTGGCCACGAGTCTGGGGATGGCGGCTTGCGCCCAGGGCCGCAAGGTCCGCTTCTTCCGCGTGACCGAACTGATCACGCTGCTGCTCGAAGCCAAAGAGGAACGGCAGCTCTTGCGACTGCGCCAGCAACTTGGCAAGTTGGACCTGTTGATTCTCGATGAGCTGGGCTATGTTCCCGCCAGCAAGGCGGGGGCGGAACTTCTGTTCGACGTGATCGCCACGGCCTACGAGCGTTACAGCCTGATCGTCACGACGAACTTACCCTTCGAGAACTGGACCGAGGTTCTGGGCAGCGAGCGGCTCACGGGGGCAGCGCTCGATCGCCTCACCCATCGCTGCCACATCCTGGAGACCAAAGGCGAAAGCTACCGCCTGCAGGATGCCAAGCGGCGACGGCGACGGACCGACTGATCGATCGGCATTCCACCGCAACACAACCTGACCAACTGGAGACCCTTTCCCAACCCAGCGCCACCATTTTCAGCCGCCCCGCGCCGCCATTTTCAACTGCCGTCAACACAAACGATG
>JBKJOD010000070.1:0-27746 GCA_046593245.1 Phycisphaerales bacterium | reverse complement strand
GTGGACATGCTGGAGCGGCTGATGAAAGAGATCGAGCGCGAGGAGCCGGGGGAGGCCCGCGTACGTGTGGAGTCATTCAGCGGACTGACGGTGGACTTTGCACGCGAGGTGGGCGCGACGGTGCTGCTGCGGGGGATCCGGAATCTGTCCGATTTGCAGAGCGAGGTGCAGCAGGCACTGACGAACCGCCAGGTGGCGGGGTTGGAAACGGCGTTCATCGTGGCCGGGCAGGACTTTGCGTACACATCCAGCTCACTCATCAAGCAGGTGACGGCGATGGGCGAGGATCTCAAGGCACTCAAGACGATGGTGCCGCCGATGGTGGTGGCGAAGCTGCGCGAGAAGAAGAAGCAGCGGCACCCGGCGTTGCTGCGGCTGGTGGATCGGGCGGATGCGGCGAGCGAGGGGTGACGAACATGGCACATCGCACATGGCCACATGGCACATCGGAATCAAAGGCGACTGGTTTGAATGTGCCATGTGCCATGTGCTATGTCGGCCTCGCCCGCGGCGTAAACTGACGCAATGGACCTACGAGTCATCAGCATCGGAACTCTCGCCTCGAACCCGCTCTGGAACGAGAAGGGGAACATGCGCACCGGGCACGCGACCTGCACGCTGGTTCGCACGGGCAAGCGGGTGATCGTGGTGGATCCGGGATTGCCGGCGCAGATGATCGCGCTGCGGCTGCACGAGCGGTCGGGCGTGCAGGCGAAGGATGTCACGCATGTGTTTCTGACGACGTTCAAGCCAGACACAATGCGAGGCGTGCTTGCGTTTGAAAAGGCGACGTGGTGGATTGCGCACGATGAGCGCGAGGCGATCGGCGTGCCGCTGGTGGGGAACCTGCAGAAGGCCGCGGCGGATGGGGATGATGATCTGAAGCGGTTGCTGGAGCAGGATGTCGCTGTGCTGCGGCGCTGCGAACCCGCACCGGACCGGCTTGGCGAGGGTGTGGATTTGTTTCCGTTGCCGGGCGTGACGCCGGGGTGCTGCGGATTGCTGTGTTCCACGCCGCGGGCGACGACGCTGGTGTGCGGAGATGCGATCCCGACGATCGAACATTTGGAGCGCGGCCAGGTGCTTCAAAGCGCGGCGGACGTGACGCGGGCGCGGGAGAGCTTCGGCGAGGCGGTGGAGATCGCGGACTATCTGGTGCTGGGGCGGGACAATCTGGTGCCGAACCCGGTGAAGCGGCCGTTCTAGACCCTGGGTTCCGGGCGTACACTCCGCCCCATGTCCATCCTCATCGACGCGTCAACCAAGGTCATTTGTCAGGGCATCACCGGCGGCTTCGGCGGGCAGCACGCCAAAGGGTGCTATCTCTACGGCTCGCAGGTTGTCGGCGGCGTCACGCCCGGCAAGGGCGGGCAGAAGTTCGAGATTGATGGCGGGGGGGCGGGGGCCAGCGTTCCGATCTTTGACACGGTGGACAAGGTCGTGCGCGAAACGGGCGCGGACGCGACGATGATCTTTGTGCCGCCGGCGTTCGCGAGCGATGCGATTCTGGAAGCGGCCGACGCGGGCGTGCGGGTGATCTGCTGCATCACCGAGGGCATTCCCGTCAACGACATGGTGAAGGTGAGGGCGGTGCTGGATGAGATGAACGCGACGCGCCCGGAGAACAAGCGGATCACGCTGGTCGGGCCCAACTGCCCCGGCGTCATCACGCCGGGGAAGAAGACGGGCGCGGGGGATAGATCCTCGGATGTCTACACATCCAAGAGCAAGGGCGGCGGCGGGTGCAAGATCGGCATCATGCCCGGGTATATCCACACGCACGTGAGCGAGGCCAAGAGCGGCAAGGCCGTGGGCATCGTGAGTCGCTCCGGCACGCTGACCTACGAGGCGGTCTGGCAGACCTCCGCGCTGGGCCTCGGGCAGAGCACCTGCGTCGGCATCGGCGGCGATCCGGTGCGCGGGATGTCGCACATCGACTGCATCAAGCTGTTTGAGGCGGACCCGAACACGCACGGCATCCTGATGATCGGCGAGATCGGCGGCCCCGACGAGACGAACGCCGCGGAGTACATCCAGCAGCACGTGAAGAAGCCGGTGGCGGCGTTCATCGCGGGGCGCACCGCGCCCCCCGGCAAACGCATGGGCCACGCCGGCGCGATCATCGGCGGGGCCGATGACACAGCGGATGCGAAGATCGCCGCGCTGCAGAAGGCGGGCGCGAAGGTTGCACTGAGCCCGGCGGACATGGGGAAGATGATGGCGGCGGCGATGGGGATGGGGTGAGCGGCGGTTAGCGATCTGTGCTCGGCATCTTGGTGCTCGACACAACGCAGAGCAATAACCCGATGATGGTCAGTGTGATTCCGATTGCGCCCGCTTCGGAGTTTGTGAACGGGTAGTTTGGGTACGGCTGCCAGGAGCGAAGATCGGGCCAGACACTCCACGTCCGACCCTCTGCCAGAGCCTTTCGTGCAAGACATGTGATAGTGACTCCGGCACCAAGAAGAATGCCGCTACACGCGGCCACCAAGGAACTGGACCTTCGTGCCGGGACCACGCGCCATGCCAGTGAGATGGCCGCGAAGCAGGCGGGGAGCATCACGGGAAGGAAATGCACGCCGCGCGGGTGGGCATTTGTGAAATCCGCGTCACTCGCACTGACAACCAAAAACGCGGCCGGCAGAAGTGTGAACACAAAAGTTCTCCCGCGCGTTCGCGCAAGCTCACGGCGAAAGACCCACGCCAGACTCATCCACGCACAGGCCAGAACGATCGGCTTGACGGATGCTTCCCCGATCATCGCGCTCAACGTGAACGCCACAAAGAACCAGAGCAGTGTCCATCCGATGGTCAATGCGAGTGCGCGCCCGTCGAACCTGCGTGCTTTGGCGTGTCGATCGATCAGATCGATCAGTGTGAAGGGCTGGCCACACTCCGGGCAGCGGCCGTCCGGGATTGCGGAGAGGTCGTAGCGACATGTGAGACACGTTGGGACAAACGCGGGGGCGATGGTGGCCGGAGATGGTTCGTGCGGAATGGTCACAATGGATTCTTGTGCGCGGCCAGTGTGACCTCGGTTGCGGCGAATCGCGGACCGTGCGACGTATCGGCGAGGGTGTGCCAGCGGGGGGTGGCGCGAGCAAGCAGGATATACTTGTTGCAACAAAAGTTGGAGAATGCGTATGCCGACCCACAAGCCGTCTGCCCCCCTGCCCACGCTCGGTCAGGAGATCGGGAAGAAGCGGCCATTTGATTTTCCGGAGGAGGAGGCGTTTCTGAACGTGATGCGCACGGCGAGCGTGCTGAGCGGCGATGCTTCGCGGTTCATCAAGGGGTATGGGCTGAGCGAGCCGCAGTACAACGCGCTGCGCATCCTGCGCGGCCACGGCGCACGGGGTGTGCCAAGCCAGACCATCGGCGAGCAGCTTGTCGCACAGGTGCCTGACATCACGCGGCTGGTGGATCGCCTCGTCGAACACGGCTGGGCGCAGCGATCACGGACGCAGGAGGACCGGCGCGTGGTGATGGTGCGGGCGACCAAGCAGGGGTTGGATCTGCTCGGCAAGATTGACAAGCCGCTGCGCGCGTTGCACGAAGAGCAGCTTGGGCACATGAGCCGCGCGGAGCTGGCGGCGATGAGCAAACTGCTGGTAAAGGCGCGGCTGCGAGCGGGTACGGTTGAGGGGGATGTTCGGGGGCGGTGCCCCTAAGACAAGGGCACATGGGCGAGTCAGCCCATGCCGTGATCGTGCGAACCCGAGGGCAGGGCGTGGCGTAGAATTGTTGTTGAAACAACTAAATGGCCCGAGTGGGCCGCATTTCTGCGAGGAATCACATGATCACCATCCGCAAATCGTCTGATCGGGGCCACCTGAACCATGGGTGGCTGGACACATACCACACGTTCTCGTTCGGGCACTATCACGACCCGAAGCATGTTCATTTCCGCTCGCTGCGGGTCATCAACGAGGACATCGTCGCCGCGGGGCGCGGCTTCGGCAAGCACCCGCACGACAACATGGAGATTCTCACCTGGGTGCTCTCGGGCGAGCTGGCGCACACCGATTCGCTCGGTTCACAGCGGACGCTGAAGCCCGGCGAGATGCAGCGCATGAGCGCGGGCACGGGAATCGAGCACTCGGAGTTCAACGCATCCAAGACCGATCCGGTACACCTCCTGCAAATCTGGATCATGCCGGGTTCGGATGATGCTCCGCCCGCGTACGACCAGAAGGAGTTCCCGGCGGAAGGCCGGCGCAATCGGTTGCAACTGGTCGCGTCTCCTGCCGGCGCCGACGGCTCCATGACGATCGGCCAGGATGCCCGCGTCTTTGTTGCGGATGTCGAGCTTGGCAAGGCCGTGGACATGGCGATCGAGCCGAAGCGCAGCATCTGGGTGCAGGTGGCCAAGGGATCGGTCACGCTGAATGGTCAGCAGCTTGCGCAGGGCGACGGCGCGGGCGTGAAAGATGAGAGTGCGTTGACGATCGTGGGGAGCAGCGAGGCGCAAGTGCTCGTGTTCGACCTTGCCTGAGCGGCTCCGCAGGCGACAGGGCGCGCCAGGTTTTCCACCAGCTCGCGCGCATCAGCGAGAGATGTCGGTGCTCGGTACGCTGGAAAAATGTGATCCGCGTCGGGCAACGCGACCACATGAACTCAGATCCCTCTTCCTCCCTCGCGGGCGCGTCAGTGTTCGCGAGGGGTTTTTTTGCAGCGTGACCACACGAGGAGTGACGCAGCATCACTTCACGCAGCGGTACACAAACGCCGGCGGCAGATTCGCCCACACGCCGCGGCTCATCTCCACGCTGCCGAAAAGCCGACGCAGTTCCGACCGCAGGTGCCAGGCGTTCTTTTTCAGCAGGCCGATGTGATATGCAAAGGTGCGGAAGTGGCCGCCGGGGCGGAGCGTTCGCGCCGTGGCTTCAAGAATCTGCGTCGTGAGTTCGGGTGGAAACGAGGCCCAGCCCAGGCCGCTGATGACCACATCGAGCGTGCCCGGGATGATGCCATGGGACGCGCAGATGCGCTCGATGTCCGCGGCGCTTTCGATGGCGACGGTCGCTCGGGGGTGCTCCTGCGCGACCATCTCGGCCATGCGTGGATTGAACTCCACGGCGATGAAGCGGCCTTGCCCGCCCTCGCGGACCATCCAGCCGCGCGGCAGGCGATCGAGCATGACGCCCGTCATCACGCCCGAGCCGGGGCCGAACTCCACAATGGATCCACATGTGGCGAGATCGATTCCTTCGATCATGCGCTCAGTGAGCTTGCGCGAACTGGGTACCACCGAGGCAGTGGCCGCCGGATTGCGGAGAAACTCGCGCACAAACGCGGCCCGCGCCCGTCGGCTTTCGGCGCTGCTGCGAAGTGTGGTGTGCGAGGTGCTCATGCGTGGGAAGGTGATTGGGAGCGTGCGATGCGGAGTTTCGACCCGATCGGAGCGTAGCGGCACACGCGGCCACCGTCAGCGGTTTCGCAGTGGATCGCTCTGCTGGGCCTTCGTCGCAGTAGTTGCGCTTGGGTCGGTCGCGTGCGTCGTCTCGGCGGGGAGCACGATTGTAAAAGTGGCGCCATGCTCTCCGTCGCTCTCTACGCCAATGCGACCGCTGTGTTCTTCCACAATACGTTTGGTGACAGTGAGCCCAAGCCCCGTGCCTTTGATGCCCTTGGTGGTGTGAAAGGGCTCGAAGATGGTTGTGTGCCGCTCGCGGGCGATGCCGGGGCCGTTGTCGATCACATCAATGCGAACGACCGGACGCCCGATGCCGCCTACCGCCAGCGACTTGGGTGGATCAGTGAGGTACAACGCCTTGACGGTGACAGCACCGGTGTGCGGCTCGACCGCCTCGACAGCATTGACCATAAGGTTGACGAGTGCCTGATGCAGCAGATGGGTGTCGATCATCACCGGTGGCATCTCCGGGTCCGCATCGACGATCAGCGCGACCTGCTTGTTGTGGCACTGATCGGTGAGCAGACCAGCGCACTCTTCAAGCAAATCTCCGATGCGGGTGAGTTCGTATTCCAGCGTGCGCGGGCGCGAGTACGCGAGCATGTTCAGCGTCAGCGCCATGATGCGGTCGATGTTGCGTTTCAAGATGGTCCAGCCGTTGCGGGCGATTTTGAGGTCGTCTTTCTTCAGGCCCATCTCGACAACGTCCGCTCCGCCACGCAGTCCTTGCAGGATATTTTTGATGGAGTGGCTGAGCACGGCGACGGTTTCGCCGGTGGCCGCGAGCCGCTCGGTCTGGACTTTCTTGGCATAGGCATCCGCGTTGGCCAGCGCGAGCCCGGCGTGCCGCGAGACGGCGTTGAGCAGCGCGAGTTGCTCGTGCGTAAAGGTGTAGTTGGCGATCGAGGAATCCACGTAGATCGCCCCGAAGACCTTGCCGCCAAACTCGATGGGTGAGCAGAGCGCGGAACGGATGGCGAACTGCTGCACGCTGTCGCCCTTGGCGAAGCGCGGATCGTTCATGGCGTTGCTGCTGAGCACGCCCTCGGCTTGCTTGAGCGCGTGATTGAGGATCGTCCGCGAGATGTGGATGCGGGCGTCCTTCTTGTCGGCAGGCGCGGTGCGATGCTTCACCACGACCGGGTGCCATGCCACCGGGTGGTCCGGCTCTCCGAGCCGGACGTGTGACCCCGAACTCGTCCGGCTCGGAGAGCCGGACCACCCGGCATCATCGCATAGCACGATGAAGCCGCGCTCGGGCTTCAACTCATTGAAGACCAGTTCCATCACGGCTTTGAGCAAATCTTCCTTATTGGTCTGCTGGCTGGTGAGGGCGGTGAGGCGGTAGATGACCTGCAAGTGATGGATGGCCGCGCTGCGCGGCTCCGGCTCCGCGAGAATCACCGAGTCGTCGTTGGATGAAATGGTCCGCTCCACCGTCGCATCCATCTGGTCCGGGCGCATCACGCGGATCAGATCAAGCTCATCAGAATCATCGGATTGCCCGAAGACAAAGAGCGTGGAGCCGGTGCGCACCTGGTCGCCCGGCTTGAGCAGTTGCCGCCCCGCGATGCGGACCCCGTTCACCCACGTTCCGTTCTGGCTCTCCAGATCACGGATGAACCACTGCTTGCCATCGGGCGTGAGTTCCGCGTGCCGGCGCGAGACGGTGGTGTCGCCGATCGGCAACGCCTCGCTGGAGCGCCCGATCAGTTGCGGGAGCTGTGTGGTCAGCTCGAACTTGCGGCCTTTGTCCGGGCCCTGGATGACAGTGAGGATGAGCACGATCAACGATACGGACGGCCCGGGGGCTTCGTTGCATCTCCGGGCCGACTCTTCACGCCTCGAAACTCTCGGAAGCTCTCCTCGATAATCTGAGCGACCGCGACGTATGCATTGCTCAGCGGCTCCTGGCGCACAAACGTCACGGCCATCCCCGGTGTGCCCACGAACGGCCGCAGCATCCAGCCCATCTGGATGCCCACGAACACGTACATGGTGATCCACGCCGCCAGCATGACGCGATGGCGTCGGCTCCTCTCCAGCAGCGGTCTGTATCGCCTGAGCATCACTGCGTAGCCGACGCAGGTGGAGAGCGCGAACATCGCCGCGCTGAGCAGCAGTGCGCCCGCGTGGCCGATGCCGCTGAAATACACGAAGCGGGTCACCGGCGCGAGCGAGCAGAGCGCGAGCGTTACGGTGGCCTGCCCCGCCGCGATTGCACCGAGCGCGGCCCGGAAGTCCGATCGCAGCCCGATGACCGTTGACAGCACGAAGTATCCTGGCAGGCAGATCGCCGTAGTGATCAGGATGAGCATCGGCACTTTGACTGCCGCGTATGGGATCAGGAGCAGTCGCTCGCTCGTTTCAAGATTCCAGCTTCCCATCGTGCCGCCGTAGATCGCGCCCGCGAGGAGCACGATGAGCGGGTAGAGCCACCAGCGTGGGCGCGTGCCGCCGGGGCGTGCGCCCGTAAGAATCGGCGTGAGCACGCGATCCTCGAAGCGGGTGGAGAGTGGGGGAGTGGCGAGAGGTGGCATGGAAAGGAGATAAGCCGCCAGGAGCAGCGTTGTGGAACCCTCTGGTATCCACAAATGGATCACATTCCGAAGAAGTGGTGCAGAGCGCCCCAGACGGCCGTAAAGAACGATCCCTCCCGCGGCCGGAACCACGCGAACTCAGTGCTCGGATTGCCGATGAACGGGCGCAGAATCCAGCCCATCTGCGTGCCCACGAGCATGTAGATAATGACCCAGATCGTGAGAATGAAGTTCGCCACGCTCTCGCGTTTGGCGACGGCCTGTTCGGCGCGCCGTGCCGCGGCGGCGGCCATGGCGTTGTGCATCCGCTCCGCGGCGCGGGCGGGGTCTTCATCATCGCTATAACCACCGTGGCGCGACAAACTCGGCGCGATGGGTGGTGCCATTGGCGATCCGGGAATCGGCGGCGGCGATCCGGGCCGATGCGAGCGTGCGGGTTGCGACATTGCCCGCTCCGCTTCATCCGCTGCTTCAGCGTGTGCCCGTGATCGGGCCAGTGCGCGAAGTGCTCGCAGCAGGAAACTCAAGCTGATCACGCCCGCCACGCTCAAGAGCGCGACATTCAGAAGCACAATGAACACATAACTTGTCGTGCTGAGCGAGAAAAACGCCAGGATCGGGCCGAGTGATGCGGCGATCGCCAGATTCACCACAATCGCGCCGACCAGCACCCGCATGGTCGCCGGAAATGTCATGCGGCAACCGACTAGCGCGTTGAAGACATACAGCGATGGAAACGTCACGCCCAGCGTCAGCAGAAACAGTGCCGGCAGCTTAATCGTCGTCGCCAGCACTTGCCAGAGCGCGTGCTCGCGCCACCCCAGCAGCGCGTAGAAGCCCATGAAGAAGCCATACACGGACCCGAGCATGATCGCCAAAGGCACGAACACCCGCAGTCGCAGGTCGATCTTCCCCTGCATCAAGAGATCACCACGGACGCGCTCACCACGCAGCAGCTCATCGAGCTGCTTCAGCCAGTTGATAACCAAATCGGTTGCTCCATCAAGGGAACTGTGCCGGCCAGAGCGACAACGCCAATGAGCGAAGCGGCCGGGTTCGGAGCTTCTTACAGCCGAGACGAAAACCGGGTTCGCCGCTTGGCAAGAAATAGTGAGCCGCCGGCGTGCCGATGGGCACTGTCACTCGTCGTCTTCGTCGTCATCCTGCTCGCCCTCCTCGTGCCACGCGTCGATCATGGTGTTCAAGTGCCGCTCGATCAGAGCCCGCAGATCGCCGGGATCGGCATAGTTGTGTACCGTGCGGTTCTCCAGTTCCGGGAGTCGAGGCGAGCCCGTCCGCGCGATGAGCAGTATGAACGACGGATGGATCTCGTGGTCCGCCACGTTGAGTTCTTCCGCCAGCGACAGGCGCTTGTGCGACACATCAATGATCGCAAAGTCGGAAGTCTCAATACCCTCGCAGAGCGCCTGCTGTCCGCCACCCTTGGGCAGCCGCTGCGTGTCCAGTTCGAGCCGGTCGCACACACCCGCGATCATCCGGAACGCTTCCTCCGCGCCGTCTTTTCCAAACGGCATGGAGACAAACACCGTGCTCGGCGAATCGTCACCGTCGTCATCGCCTTCGTCTTCCATGCCATCCTCGAACTCATCGGGTTCGTACTCTTGTTCGGGCATGGGGTTGGTTCCTGCGAATGAAATATTGGGGTGGGGGTACGTGGCTCTACGGGATGTATCGTAGTGTCACCGCTGCCGGAGGCCGCGCCCGTGCCAGCCGAAAGTCTCAGCGCATCCTCTGCGATAGCATCGCTTGCCATGGCGACCAGGAAAGCACCAGCAAGTGATGGAGCGGCGAGCGGTGGCGGCCCGCGCATGGTCATCCTGTACGGCAAAGATCGCTTCATGCAGGACACCCATCTGCAAGAGCTGATCGCCGCGCTCAACAAGAAACACGGCGAGGGCGGCACCGACACTGTTCGCTTCGACGGCCAGCAAGGCGCCAAGATCGTCGCCGATATTCTCGATGAGTGCCGCTCCTTCGGGCTCATGCAGCAGCACAAAATTGTGCTGGTGGAGAATGCCGATCTGCTCGTCAAAGCGAGCGACGACGAAGACGATGACGCGCCAACTCCAACCAAAGCCGCGGGCAAGTCCGTCAAGCGCGGCCCCGCGCCCGCTTCCGCACGAACGATGCTCGAGAACTACGCCGCCGATCCCTCGCAGTCCGCCACGCTCGTCCTCCGCGCGTCCACATGGCGGCCCGGCAATCTTGACAAAGCCGTGGCGAACATCGGCCAGGTCATCAAGTGCGAACCGATGTCAGACCTCGATGCCATCGCGTGGGCTCAGAAGCGTGCCAAGCAATCGCACCAGACGGCCATCAGCCCGCAAGCCGCCCGCGATCTGATCGAAGCCGTCGGCACCGAACTCGGCCGCATTGACACAGAACTCGAGAAACTCGCGCTCGCCGCCGGCGGCGAGGGCGCGCCGATCACCGTTGAACTCGTCGAGCAGATGGTCGGTGTCACCCGCCAGGAAGAGTTCTGGGGCATCCAGGACGGCCTGATGAAGGGGCGCACCGGCGAAACGCTTGGGGAACTCCAGCGGCTGCTGGATGTCTCCCGCCATGACCCAGTCGCCATTGGCTGGTCATATATGGATACCGCCCGCAAAATCCACCTTGCCGCCGCGGCTGTGGCGCAAGGGGCAAACCTGCGATCGCTTTCCAAGCCCCTGCGGCTCTGGGGACCGGATGCAGATCGCCGCATTGCCGAACTCACAACTATCGCCAAAGCCACCGGCCCCACTCGCGCGGCCCGACTCTTCCAAGCCGCGGTGCAGACCGATGGCTGGAACAAATCCAGCATGGGCGACCCGGTCAGGAATCTGGAAGTGCTGACCGTGCGCTTCGCACTCGCCACCCGCTCCAACGCGGCCGCTACCCCGCGACGCTGACGCCGGGATCAAGCTCCCACTCCCCATCCGCCGATGGAACGATCGTGCTGCACGCGCACGCATCGCCGCACGTTGTGCTACATTTATCACGCAGCCGGGCAGGATGCCCGGCACGAACACTCAGGCAGGAGGCCGAACATGGGCGCGGGACACACATCGATTCAACGTATTCTGGCTCTGGCGGGCGTCGCCGGCGCGATCGTACTCGGCGCGTGCGAGAACAAAGCCCGGCAGACGGCCGATCTTCCCGAGCCGCTCTCGGCTCCGGCCGCGAAACACGCGGATCCACGCGTGCAGTCCGGGCACGATGATCTGAGCAAGGCCGCTGAGGATTTGCAGTCCGCGTTTGATGATGTGAGCTCCAAGCGCCCCGGCTCAACTCCTGAAACCGCACCCACGCCCGGCTATGTCCCGCCGCTTCCTGGCGCGGCGGACAAGCCCGCCAGCCGCGCCATTGATCGCGTCGGCAACTGGGCCCAGGACAACCGCAAGCCCGGCAAGGTCGCCGCAGGATTGACGGCCAACCAGCCCATCAGCATCCCCGACCCTGCCGCCCCAGCCACCAAGAGTGCTGATTCCCGCTCACGGAAGGGAGATTTCTCGGATCGCTCACTCTCGCAAAAGCGTCAGGACGCGATCGCCGAACTCGCCGCGCAGCTCAAGCCCGGCATTGATGGAGCCAAAGAGCCGCTCCGAGCCGCCATGCCTCTGCTCGGCCTGGATGCAATCTCCGCTGGTGCCGTCGCCGGCCATTTGGAGCTGGTTTCGCGAGCGGTCACCGCCGATCAGCGCCGCAGCGTGGAAACCGCCCGCGATCTGATGCGTTCCTTTTCTTCGGACCCGAATCTCGCCTCCGCCGATCCCGCCGCAATGGCTCGTGTACTCCGGGAAAAAGCCGACCAACTCGCGGGCGCGGCCGCCCAGGATTCCCTCGCTCTTGGTACAGTCGCGCTCTGCCAGCGCGTGGACGGTTTCGGCCGTTACGCCACGCTGGGCACAAACATCTTCGTCGCCGGTCGCCCCGCCGCCATGATTCTGTATTCCGAAATCGAGAACTTCTCCCAGACCCGCGCGGCCGACGCCACACCCCGGGAGAGTGCGGAGCAATGGCGCGTTGAGCTGGGCCAGACGATCCGCTTGTATCTCGACAGCGACGACAGCGAGCAACTCGTTCTTCCGGAATCGGTGGTGCGCGATGGCGCAACCTCCAAGCGCCGCGACTTCTTCCTGGTGCAGCGTGTGGACCTGCCCAAGACCCTCAGTGTCGGAAACTACCGCCTGAAAGTCGCCGTGCGCGATGTCTCCAGCGGTGCGATTGCCGAGCGGTCCGTTCCGATTCGAATCGTCGCCGACGCCTCGGCGATCCGCGAATCGGCACTGAGCGGCTCCCCACGAGCCGGAACTCCCGGCGCCCCGGGGCAATATGTAGGGACCGGGAAGTAACTCCGTCTCTGCAGAACGACCCAGAGTTACCCCGAATACGGCCCATCGTGGCCGGAATTGACTGCCATTCCACCCAGATTAACTTTTCTCGACAAATGTACGGTAAAAATTTGGAATTGAATTGCCTGAGTTTCGGAAGAATTTGCTGACAAGAGGGAGAAAAACCCTTGCATGAACTCTGGCATGCTCTATTCTGTGACTTGGAGCGGTGCGGTTCTTTGAGCTGCACCCGAGATTGAGAGATACATTCTGGACGGAGGGAGAGATGACCCCCATTCAGTTCGTGGTCTCAGCGGCGATTTGGTCGTAGCAGCGTGTGCATCTGCGCACGTGAAAACGGCTCGGTCGGCGTGTCGGATGAAGGTTGTTTTTCGTCACTGATCGTCAGGGGCGAAAAATTGCCCGGAATCTGCCCGTGTTTTATACGAGTTGGAAATCTGCCACACGTCCCGCTGCGGAAGCAGCATTTGAAGGAGAGATGGGACCATGAAGATCGTTCAAGCAATGCTCGCAGCCAGCGTCGGAGCCCTCGCAATCACCGCCGCTGCCTCGGCCGACACCGTCGCCACGTTCGCCGATCCGGCGGCTGGTGCGTCCACCCCGCTCTTCCAGTTCAACGCAGGCACCGGCACCCTGACGGGTGGCTGGGCTGGCTCGAACCTGCTGCTGCAGACGCCCGGCCTTCCTTCCGTTCCAGACTTCAATAACGCCACGTTCAACATGTCTCCGCTCAGCGCCATCGGTGCTTTCGGCAACGTGTATCACCTCGGTGGTGGCCAGATCAACTTCTTCGACTCCGCATCCAACCCGCTGCTCACCATCACCTTCGGTGATGCGTGGCTGACCGGCTCGCTGGGTCTCGGTGCCAGCGACTTCATGAGCAACTCGGTGGTCTTCTCCGGCCCGATTGTTTCCGGCTATGGCTCGGTCTCCAACGAGGCCTTCAGCTTCAGCTTCGCCAATCCCGTGCAGACCGCCTCCAACGGCAGCTTCACGACGACCTCTTCATTCACATCCTCCGCCAACCTCGTCGTTCCCGCTCCGGGCGCGGCGGCCCTGCTGGGCTTGGGTGGTCTGATGGCGACCCGTCGTCGTCGCTGATCCTTGTTTGATTCTTTCCCGATGGTTCCCGCCGGGATTTGCTGGCCAGGTGTTCCTTGACTTTGTTCAGGCGGTTAACGCCGCCTTTTGAGAGGGAGAGATAGAGATGCAGTACGCTCGTTTGCTTGCCACCATTGCCATTGCCGGGCTTGCGGCTTCTGCGGCCAGTGCCCAGAGCCAGACCATCGCGACCTTTGCTGATCCTTCAACCGGAACGCCTTCGCTCTTCACATTCAATGGCGCGACGCTCGTTGGTAGCTGGAGCGGTGCGGGTCTGAATCTGTTGACTCCGGGGCTGATCGCTCCTGACTACAACAACGCGACATTCAGCATGAGCCCGGTGGCTGCGGTTCCCGCTGGCCCCCCAGGGATCTACAGCACCGGCCCCGGTGCGGTGAGTTTCTTCGATGCGTTCAGCAACCCCTTGCTGACGATCACCTTCGGAAGCGGCTCGCTGAACACCGCGATCTTCGGTGCTTCTGACTTCAGCGCCAACAACGTTGTCTTCTCCGGCCCGATTCTCGGTGGTGCAACGCTGTCCAGCGAAGCATTTTCATTCGCCTTCGCCAATCAGGTTGGCAGCCCTTCCGCGTTCACCGCCACATCGTCCTTCACATCTTCCGCGGTCATTCCCGCCCCCGGCGCGTTTGCCCTGGTCGGCCTCGGTGGCCTGGCCGCCTGTCGCCGCCGTCGGTGATTCTCTCATCTTGGTTGATCTCAGCGACCCGGCGTTCCGCCGGGTCGCTGTCTTTTTGATCCCAGTTTTTCCTTCTGCCATTCCGGCACACGGGCTCCCAGGGTAAGTCTCTCAGCCAGTCTGGCAGCGTCTGATTGGGTACTGATTGGTATCTCGGTCGGTTCGAACCCCGATTCTTGAGATGCTGAGGCCAATTCGTAGAGCTTGGCACAGCGGCACGCCGCGTGCTGTCGATGTACAGGCATTGTCGGTCATCGTGCAGCGGTCGAATCCGGTTCGACTTCCTGCAATGTCCGGCAATCAGTCCCCGAACGGATGAACTCCGTACTGGGGTTGGTCGATTGAACGCGGCTCGTGACGCGGAGCGTCTCCCGTTGCGGGTTTGCGTGGCAGAACGGCGCGTCCTGTTTGGACGTATGGATTCCGGGTTCGCGTCAAAAGTCCGAGCGGTAGTGGCAAGCTGCCTCTGCCCGCTCGGAGAGAGGTGTTCAAGATGTTCGAGCGTTTCACAGATCGTGCCCGCAAGGTGATGGCCCTGGCAAACCAGGAAGCCCAGCGCTTCAACCACGAATACATCGGGACCGAGCACATCCTGCTCGGCCTGGTCAAAGAGGGTTCCGGCGTCGGTGCCAACGTCCTCAAGAATCTCGATGTGGACCTGCGGAAGGTTCGCCTCGAGGTCGAGAAGCTCGTCAAGAGCGGCCCGGACATGGTGACGATGGGCAAGCTTCCGCAGACGCCCCGCGCCAAGAAGGTCATCGAGTACGCCATCGAAGAGGCACGCAACCTGAACCACAACTACGTCGGCACCGAGCACCTGCTGCTCGGCCTGCTGCGTGAGCACGATGGCGTCGCCGCGCAGGTGCTGATGAACCTCGGCCTCAAGCTCGAGGAAGTCCGCGAGGAAGTGCTCAACCTTCTCGGCGCGGGTAATGAGAACGACGAGTCCGGCTCCGGCGGTCAATCCGGCGGATCCAGTTCCGGTGGCGCATCCGCTGCCGGTGGTGAAGCAGCCGCGGCCGGTGGCGGCGGTGGTGGCTCCGGGGAACGTGCCGCCAAGGGCAAGAGCCGCACTCCGGCCCTCGACAGCTTCGGTCGCGACCTGACCGAACTGGCGAAGGAAAATCAGCTCGATCCGGTGATCGGTCGCCAGAACGAGATCGAGCGTCTGGTGCAGGTGCTCTGCCGCCGTACCAAGAACAACCCCGTGCTGCTGGGTGAGGCTGGCGTTGGCAAGACCGCCATCGTCGAGGGTCTCGCGCAGCGCATCATCTCGGGCGAGGTGCCGGACATCCTGCACGACAAGCGTCTGGTCGTTCTCGACCTGGCGATGATGGTCGCGGGCACCAAGTACCGCGGCCAGTTCGAAGAGCGCATCAAGGCCGTTATGAACGAAGTCCGGCGCGCCGGCAACGTCATGCTCTTCATTGATGAGTTGCACACGCTCGTTGGCGCGGGCGGCGCGGAGGGCGCGATCGATGCCTCCAACGTGCTCAAGCCCGCGCTCGCTCGCGGAGAGATTCAGTGCATCGGCGCGACAACCTTTGACGAGTACCGCAAGTACATCGAGAAGGACGCCGCGCTCGCCCGTCGCTTCCAGTCCATCCCGGTCGATCCGCCGACCAACGAGCAGACCATCGAGATCATCAAGGGTCTGCGCGATAAGTACGAGCAGCACCACCGCGTGCAGATCACCAACGAGGCGATCAAGAGTGCCGTCGAGCTCGCCGGTCGCTACATCACGGGTCGCGTGCAGCCCGACAAGTCGATCGACGTGATCGACGAGGCAGGCGCCCGCATCCGCATCCGCTCCATGACCAAGCCGCCGAATCTGGCGGACCTTGAGACCGAGATCGAGCAGCTTACGGTGCAGAAGGACGAGGCCGTGAAGGCCGCGGACTACGAGAAGGCCGCCGAACTGCGCGACCGCGCCGAGCAGCGCCGCCGCGAGAAGGAAACCATCCAGAAGCAATGGCGCGACAAGTCCAAGGAGGCCTCCGGCATCGTGGATGAAGAGGTTGTCGCCGAAGTCATCAGCAAGATGACCGGCGTCCCCCTCAAGCGCATGGACAAGGACGAAGCCAAGCGTCTGCTCGATCTTGAGAACGAGCTGCACAAGAAAGTTGTCAGCCAGGACGACGCCGTCAAGGCGATCTCCAAGGCGATCCGGCGCGCCCGCGCCGGGCTGAAGGATCCGAAGCGTCCGATGGGCTCGTTCATCTTCTGCGGCCCCTCTGGCGTCGGCAAGACTCTCGCCGCCAAGACACTCGCCGACTTCATGTTCGGTGACGAGGAAGCCCTCATCACGCTGGACATGTCCGAGTACATGGAAAAGCACAACGTCAGCCGTCTGGTTGGCGCACCTCCCGGCTACGTCGGTTACGAAGAAGGCGGCCAGCTTACAGAGCGCGTCCGTCGTCGCCCATACAGCGTCATCCTGCTGGACGAAGTTGAGAAGGGCCACCCCGATGTCTTCAACATGCTCCTTCAGATCATGGAAGAGGGTCGCCTCACCGACTCGTTCGGTCGCAATGTGGACTTCCGCAACACCATTCTCATCATGACCAGCAACATCGGTGCTGATCTGATCAAGGGTGGCGGCGGCTTCGGCTTCTCCAAGCGCACCGACTCGAGTGACTTCGACAACATCAAGGCGATCCTCCTCAAGGAGATCGAGCGGTTCTTCCGCCCAGAGTTCATCAACCGCCTCGACGACGTGATCGTCTTCAAGCCGCTCACGAAGGACAACCTCAACAACATCGTCGATCTGGAAGTGTCGAAGGTCGCCGCGCGGCTCAGCCAGCAGGGCATCCACCTGGCGATGGACGCAAAGGCCAAGGACTTCCTGATCGAGAAGGGCTACAACCCGGACTTCGGCGCCCGCCCCCTCCGCCGCGCCGTGGGTACGTACATCGAGGATCCGATGTCCGAGATGCTCCTGCAGGGCGACTTCAAGCCCCCGTGCAACATCACCGTCACCCGCAAGGATGGCGCAGATGGCAAGCCGGAGGACCACCTCTACTTCCACTCCGAGCCGGCGCCAGTCGAGTCCTCCCCAGTTCTCCCCGAAAAGGTTGGCAGCAAGAGCTAACTCTGGGCGGAATCATTCGTTCACACCAAAGCCCGGCGCCATGCCGGGCTTTTCCTTTTGGTGAGCAACTGGCATAAGACACCAGCTTTTTGTTTGGCATTCACCGGTGAAACTGCGGGGTAATTTGCAAAACAATCGTACGACCGGCCTTGCATAGAGCCCTGATTGGGGTATATTTCGGAGTCTTTGGTGGATGGCCACCCGGGGCCACCCAGCGTTGTGCGGCGATTGCCGCGAAACTTTGGGATTGGTGCAGAGCGGGCATCACAGTGTGAGATGCCTTTCGTGTAAACCGTTCTGGCGCATCGTCGTCAGGCACTATGAGGAGAGATAGAGATGAGCGATCTTGTTATTCGTTTGAATGGTCACTTCGCGGCTATGGCTGCGGTCGGCGCGGTCGCTGCCATCGGCGGCGTGGCGCAGAACGCTGAGGCCGCGGTGGTGTACAGCGGCGTGTTGAACACCCCGATCACCGCGAACATCGACGGCATCTACGTTAATCTCGTTTCCGGCGCGACCGGCACCAGTTCCTCCTCCGTTCCCGGCAACGACATCAACCCGTACTCCTCGGGCGGAACTTGGGTTGAGTTTGCACGCACCGGTTCGGCGTGGATCACCGCTGGCAGCGCCATTATCGATGCCACCGGCCTAACGATCGACGGCACCACCGCGACGACCACCGCAGGCACTGCTTTCGGCTCGGCGTTCGCCAACACGGCGATCATGGGCCTGAAGTTCACCGGCGACGACGCCCTCACGCACTACGGCTGGGTCCGCCTCACGCTCCCCGGCGCTGGCACGGCTGGAGCCACCGCTGGCACCCTCGTTGACTACGCCTATGACAGCACCCCCGACACCGCCATCGTCGGCGGCGTTCCCGCCCCGACCGCCGGCATGGGCGTCCTCGCGCTTGGTGGCCTCGGCCTCCTCGGCCGTCGCCGCAAGAACTGATTCTAGTTTCTTCCGATAACTCACACGCGGGCGACCCGATCGGTCGCCCGCGTTTGTTTTTGTGCGCAGCTGGCAGCGCCAACCCTCAGCCCTTCCCCACGTTCGCTCGCCCGTCGCCAGTGTTGCTTGCATAAGAACCGATCCGCGAGCATCTTCCAATGCCTGCTCGCACAGTCTGCGGGCATCGTTCGAAGTCACCCGCGGCTCCTGCCGCAGACACCAAGGAAACACAGAAATGCACACCCTCGCCACTCGCTTTGATGCCCACTTCGCCGCGCTCGCTGCTGTCGGAGCGATCGCAGCGGTCGGTGCTCCTGCCAAATCAACGCAGGCCGCAGTGGTGTATAGCGGACCACTCAACATCAACATCCCGAACACGATCGATGGTTTGTACATCAATCTCGTGACGGGCGCGGCCACCACACCGGCGAGCACTCCCGGGTATGACCTGAATCCGTACGTCACCGCCGGCAGTTGGAGGAACTTTGGTCCGGCGTCGGATATCGGCGCCGCGAGCGCTATCGCGTCCCTGACTCCCGGCACGCTGATCGACGCCTCCGGTGCGTTCATCGCTCAGGGCGCCGGCACGGGATTCGACGCGGGTTTCGGCAACACCGCGATCCTGGGCATTCGCTTCGTACGTGAGTCCGACAGCGCGACGCTGTTTGGTTGGGTCCGCCTGACCCTTCCCGGTTCTCCGTCGGCGACCGCCGCGGGAACGCTGGTGGACTATGCCTACGAGAATACCGGCGCTGGCATCACTGCTGGCGCGACGACCCCGGCCCCGACCGCTGGCATGGCCGTGCTGGCCCTGGGTGGCGTTGGCATGTTGGCACGCCGCCGCAAGAACTGACTTCAGACCACTTCTGATAACTCTCGCGCGGGCGGCCGGTGGGGCCGCCCGTGTCTATTTTTGCCGGGGCATCGAATAGGCCTGTTGCTTGGATATTGTCCGTCCCATCGAACTCGGCTTCGTTTGATGCCGAACGTGCCGCTGACCGATCTTCCATCATGCCCGATCGAATCGCCAAGAGAGTGCTGGTTATCGGCTGGGACGCGGCCGACTGGAAGCTCATCGACCCGCTGCTGGCGCAGGGGGTGATGCCGAATCTCAAGCAACTCATCGAGCGCGGCGTGCGTGGCGACATCACCTCGCTGGACCCGAAGCTCTCGCCCTTGCTCTGGACCAGCATCGCCACCGGAAAGACCGCAGACAAGCACGGGGTGCTGAACTTCGTCGAGCCGGACCCGGAGAACGGCACGCTTCGCATCAGTTCCTCGACAACGCGAAAGACCAAGGCGCTCTGGAACATCGCGACTCAGAGCGGGCTCAAGTCGCTGGTGGTGAACTGGTACGCGACGCATCCGGTGGAACCGATCCGCGGGATCAACGTGTCCAATCTGTTTCAGGAGAATCCGCCGCAAGCGGCGGATGCTCCGTGGGCAATGCCACCCGAGTGTGTGCATCCGGCCGATCTCGGTGCCGATCTCGCTCCGGGGCGCGTGCATCCCTTTCGCATCACGGCGAATGCGATCCTGCCGCTGGTGCCAGATCTGGCGCGGCTGGATCCGCGCGATCGGCGGATCGAGATGCTCGCCAAGCAGATGGCCCGATGCGCCTCGGTCCACAATATCGCAACGGGGCTGCTGGAAGCGGAGCCGGAGTTTGATCTTGCGATGGTGTTCTACGACACCATCGACGTGATGGGCCACTACTTCATGCAGTATCACCCGCCGCGGATGGGGCATGTGTCCGAGCAGGACTTTGCAACGTACCGCCATGTGATGAACGGTGTGTACCAGTTCCACGATCTGATGCTCGGGCGGATTGTGGAACTGGCGGGTCCGGAGACGACGATCATCCTTCTCTCGGACCACGGATTTCACAGCGACCATCTGCGCCCCACGGCGCAGCCCAGCATGGATGATGAGCACGCCGCGATGGATGCGACGTGGCACCGACCGCTGGGAGTGGTGGTCGCGGCGGGTCCGGGCATCCGCGCCGGGCAGACGATCTACGGCGCGAATCTGCTGGACATTGCGCCGACGGTGCTCGCGCTGCTCGGATTGGCAACCGGCGCGGACATGGATGGGCGCGTGCTGGTAGAGGCGATCGACCGGCCGATCAGCAAGGAGAGCGTGTTCAGTTGGGACGCGATGCCGGGAGAGAGCGGCATGCACCCCGATGGCAAGCGGCAGGACCCGATCGCCGCAGCCGAGAGCATCCGGCAACTGGTCGATCTGGGATACCTCGCCGCGCTTCCGGAGAATGTGCAGCAGCAGGTGGCGCTGGTGCAGCGCGAGTCGGAGTTCAATCTCGGCGTGGTGTTTATGACGACGCGCCGTGCCGCGCAAGCGCAGGAGATCTTCGCGCGCCTGCACGCGGCCCATCCGGTGGAGCCGCGATTTACCATGAATCTGGCGCATTGTCTGTACGCAATCGGACGCCATGAGGAGGCGTGCGCCTTGCTGATGGAACTCGTGTCGCAGCACCCGGAGGCCGCGGACGCGAAGTTGCTGTTGGCCGGCGCGATGCTGGCGGCCGGGAAGATCGAAGAGTCTCGCGCGATGCTGGAGCGCGCGGAGCGCGAGATGCCGGATCGGCGCGACGGCGCGATCATGCTCGCGGAGGTGTATCTGCACCTGAAAAGATGGACGGATGCGAAGCGAATCGCAGAGCGGCTGGTGGAGACGGACCCGGACGATCCGCGGGCGCTGCACGCGCTGGGCTCGGCGGAGATGTATCTGGGGAACCTGGAGCGGGCCGCGGAGATGTGCCTGTCCGCGATCGAGCGCCGGCACTTTTATCCCGAAGCCCACTACATGCTGGGCGTGACGCTGGTGTGGATGAAGGACTATCCGCGGGCGATCCAGTCGCTGAAGGCGGCGGTCTCCATGCAGCCGGGATACCTGAACGCGTATCGCTACCTCGCGAGCATCTATCGGCATCTGGGGGATAGGACGAATGCCCGGGCGAACCGGGAGCAGGCCGAGCGGCTGATCGCAAGCATGAAGGATGGGGCGGGGATGGCCCCGGAGCTGCTGGCAGAGCCGCCGATGAGCCCGGAAGAACTGGTGGGCAGTTGGCCGCCCGGTCCCGCCCAATCTTGATGGAACTCCGGCTGTTTTTAGGGCGATCAAGGGTGAGTTGACTAAATAGACTAAGTCTACTAGACTAACCCGTCGAAACGAGGTGATCAGCATGGAATCCGTCAACATCCACGAAGCCAAGACCCACCTCTCCCGTCTGCTGGAACGGGTGGAGCGTGGGGAGGAGATCATTCTGGCCCGGGCCGGGAAGCCGATTGCGCGGTTGGTTCGGTTTGAGGAGCCAGCGCGGCCAAATCGAGTTGGGGGGCAATGGCGCGGCAAGGTCTGGATGAGCGAGGACTTTGATGCCCCGCTCCCCGAGGAAATCGCCAAGGCGTTTCGCGGGGAAGGGACCTGACGATGCTGCTCCTGGATACGCATGTGCTCATCTGGTGGTTGGAAGATCCGAGCAAACTTGCCCCTGATGCCGCGCAGGCAATTATTGCGGCCCAATCACGTGTCTGCGTCAGCGTCGCCACGATCTGGGAAATGGAAATAAAGCGAGCGACCGGCCGCCTGAACACTCCGGACGATGTGCTAGAGGCACTTGAAGATGAGGGGTTTTCGGTGTTGGCGGTGACCGCCGCGCACGCGCTGGGGCTGAGGAAACTCAGCCCGATCCACGGCGATCCGTTTGATCGCATGTTGCTTTCTCAGGCGATGATCGAGGGCATGACCATCGTTACCAGAGATGAGCAGATGTGCCGCTATGGGTTGCCGTTCATCCGGGCGTGATATCGCACCGCTGCCCATCAATGCCGGTACCATGTTTGTCTGTGGCCAGAGGTTTCGCCCGAACCCGCCCTCGGAGGCTCCATGCCGGTCATTCTTCGCTGGTTTTTGCGGCTTGGTCCGCTCAATCCCATCGCCGTGCGGCTGGTGCAAGGTGGGTCGCGGCGGCGGCGGCACTTGTATATTCGTGCGCTGTATCTGGGCGTGCTGATTCTCACGCTGCTGTATCTGCTGATGGCGAATGTGGGCGGAACGGTGAACACCCGTGCCTTGGCGGCGGCGGCGGCCAGTTCGTTTGAGAAGGCCTCGTATTTTCAGATCGCCCTGATCTGCCTGCTGGCTCCGGTGTTCATGGCGGGAGCGATCGCGCAGGAGGCGAACCCGCGGACGTGGGACATCCTGCTCACCACGCCGCTGAGCGCGGGCGAGATCGTGCTGGGGAACCTGTTCGGGCGATTGTTCTTCATTCTTGCGCTGCTGTTCTCGTCGTTGCCGCTGTTCGCGCTCACGCAGCTCTTTGGCGGTGTGCCGGGGCCGACGGTGTTCATGTCGTATCTGATCGCGGCGTGTGCCGCGTTGTTTGTGGGGGCGCTGGCGATCGCGCTCTCGGTGAGTCGGCTGGTGGGGAAGCGCGCGGTGTTCGCGTTCTATGTCGGCGTGGTCTCGTTCATGGCGGTGACGTATGCCGTGGATCGACTGACCAGCGCGGGAAGCGTGACGTGGATGACGGCGATCAACCCGTTTCTTGCGCTGCGGGCACTGCTGGACCCAAACTACCGGCCACTGGAGGGTGGATCGAACATCGGCCTCGCGGCGTGGTTTCTGGAAACTCCCGTGAAGACATTCTGCCTGCTCTCGGGCGGGCTGAGCGTGGTCATGATGGCCGCGAGCACGATCACGGTCCGGCTGGGCGGCATCGCGGGCATCGGCGGCGAGAGCGGGGGTGGTGTCCCCTGGTATCGCAAGATGTTCGGACTCGGTGCAAAGGGTGCGGAGTATCGCGCCCCGCGACATGTGTGGAACAACCCGATCGCCTGGCGCGAGGCCGCGGCCCGTAACGCGACACTGGGGCGCATGCTCGCGCGCTGGTCGTTCATCGTCATCGGAGCGATTTGGGGGATCGCGGCGGTGGTGTACTTCCACACCAAGCCGGGCGTGATGCTGCTGGATGACTTCCGGCAGGTGGTGTTGTACACGGTGGTGGGAGAGTTGATTGTCGTTACGCTTATCGCGCTGAACATGTCTGCAACGGCGGTCTCGCGCGAGCGCGAGGATGGAACTCTTGACCTGCTGCTGACCACACCGATCACGCCAGCGGCATATCTGGGGGGCAAGCTCCGCGGCATGGTGGCGTATCTGCTGCCGCTGATCGCGGTTCCGGTCGGTACGCTGCTGATTGCGGGGTTCTACGTGATGCTGGTGCAAATCGGCGTGCTCAAACATCCTCTCCCCGGCTCGATGGATATGGCATCCGGTGTGATGTTCGGCTACAAGCCCGTGGGCAGCGGCGGTGCGGTGGCGGCCGTGCCGATTCCGGCGGTGTTGCCGGAGGCGGGGATCGTGCTGGCGATCGTGAGCGTGCCATTCATCGCGGCCTGCTGCATGTTGGGCTTGCAACGATCGCTGGGCATGAAGGGGACGATCGGCTCAGTAGTGGCGACGGTGGCGATTGTCGGGATCGCGGCGGGCGTCATCGGGTTGTGTTCATTCAACGCCGGGCCGAGGATTTTCGGCTTGGGGGCTGCGGTAACGGCGGGCACACCGTTGACGGCTGCGTATGGCGGCGTGTACGCGGAGGACGCGATGGCGGGCACCGTGACCAGCTCGAGTGGATTGCAACAGGCACGGGTCGGGTTCTTCATCGGTGCAATGATCATCGGCGGGTTGTATATCGCCTTGGTGTATGGATTGCGGGCGAGCATCGTGCATCACTTTGACATGACGGTTCGCCGATTGGCGGGTTCGGCGTGAGCGCGCCGGAATCCGAGAGTGGGTTTCGACCCGGACGCTGGCTACTCGGTCGGGGGTGGTGGATGCTGCCGCTGCTGCTGAGTGCGGCCATGGCGATTCCGTGGGTCTGTGGCGAGCGGTGGTACTCGGATGCGTCGTACTACCAAGCGATCTCGACCCAGATGGCGCGCGAGAACACGTGGTGGTTGCCGATGCAAGGGGCACTGCCATATTTCAACAAGCCGCCGCTGGCGTTTTGGCTGCACGGCGCACTCGTGAGGGTGTTTGGCGATGCGGATTGGGCGGCGCATCTGCCGGAAGGCGCAGCGTTTGTAGCCGTCTGCGTGCTGACGGGTTGGCTGGCGCGCCGGTTCCACGGCTCGCTCGTTGGCGTGTTGGCCGGATGCATGATGGCGCTCACGAACGACTGGATCGTGCGTGTCGGCAACTTCAAGCTGGACTCATTGCACACCATGTGGCTGCTGGGTGCGCTGGCGTGCTGGGTGCCGATGCTGTTTCCGGAGCGGGAAGCAGCGACGGAAACGCCGCGGGCGCGCCGGCGGGAGTGGGCGTGCCTGCTTGGCGCGGGCGCGTGCATCGGCGCGGCCCTGATGACCAAGCCGCTGTACGGCGCGGGGGCTGGGCTGATCGGGCTGCTTTGGATGTGGCTCGCGGGGCGGTGGAACACACGGCACGCCGCGAAGGTGGCGGCGAGCGTGGGTGTCGGGGTGATGATCGCCACGCCATGGCATGTGTCGATGATCGCCATGCAGGGGGAGAGTTTCGTTCGCGCGTACATCCACGAGCAGACGGTGCAGCGTGCGATCGGAGAGATGCACGATCGGCAGCCGTGGCATTGGTATTTCCAGCTCATCGCGGGGACGATTGATGAGGCGATCGAGCCGAGGAAGATGTGGGTCATCTACGCACTCGCGGTTGCTGGAATGATGGTGGTGATCTCGCGATGGTGGCGTGCGGGTGCGTCGGGGCGTGCGGGTGATGTGCTGGCGGTCATGTGGACGGTCGCTTGGTTTGCTGCACTCTCGCTGTTTGGCGGCAAACGGAACTACTACCTGCTGGTGCTGCATCCGGGAACGGCATGGCTGGCGGCGATCGCGCTGGGGCGGATGCTCGCGCAAGCGGACAAAGCGATCGGGCGCGAGCGAGTGCAGGGTGTGATCCGTGTCGCGGCGATCGCGGGGCTGATCGCGGGCGTTGTGTTGCTGGCGCGATCGCCGTCACAGGTGGCCAAAGAGCGGCGTGAACTCTCTGTGCCCGAACGCAACGCGTTCATGGCGTTCATTGCATCCCAACACGCGGCGGGGCGCGAGGTGTACGACTGCGGATTGACGTATCGCATTGCGGCACTGGCGTATATCCAGGCGGGGTTCTGGCCCAAGTGCCCGTCGGAGCGCACCGCATTCACACCCGATGCGATTCCGGCTGGCGGGCTGATGGCGTACAAAGACGACTTGCTCGCCAGGCGGGCGTTTGGCACGTTCGTTGATCCGCGCGATCGGCTGGTGTTCCGATCATCGCCGGGTGGCCAGTACACGGTGTATGAACGCTTCGCGGAGGCGGTCCCGGTATCAGGACCGATTCGAAGGTTCAGGTGAGCGTCGCTGATGTTCCTCAGCGAGCAGCGCGATGGTCGATGCGCAGCCCATCGCGGCTGAGCGAAGCATCCTGCACAATCTCTTGGATGATCTCGCGGCAGACTGCTTTCTGCCCGGGCCACATGAAGCTCGCATTCACATCCTGCTCGCGCACCCAGCGATAGGCGGTGTGCTCTTCGTTGAGCGTGGGCGTCCATTCCGGAAGCACCTCGCAGCAGAAACGGGGGCTCATGACAACGGTGTCGATGCTGGCGATGTAGAAAGGGTGGACCTGCTCAAGCGCCCACATGCCGAGAATGGCTGGGTCGCCGCGAGTGAGACCGAGCTCTTCGTGCATCTCGCGCCAGGCGCAGTCCACGCTGGTTTCGCCGGTGATCGCGTGTCCCATGACGGGCTGCCAGGTCTTGTCGAGCGGAGCGCCGGCGCGGAGGAGTTGGAGGAACTGCACTTTGGCGCGGGGTGTGCCGCGTGCGGGCCATGCGTCTTCGGTGTCGGTGTGCGGATCGTTGCGGCGCTGTGCCGGGGCGGTGCGGGTGAAAAGGTACACATCCACAACATCGGCGCGAATCTTCGCGCCGTTGCTTGTGATTGGTTCATATCCACGGTCAAGCTGAGAAGATGGAGAGGGCGTGTGGGGAGTGGGGGGGGTGCTCACGCGGACTGCTCCTGTGCGGACACGCGGCGTGCTGAGTGAACGGACGCCGACGCGCGTGCCGTGGCCACCGAACGCAGGAAGCCCGCCTTGTCCAGGGTCTCCTGCCACTCCTGTTCGGCGACCGAGTCGGCAACGATTCCCGCGCCCGCGCCGAATGTCAGTTGGCCGGCGCGAACGACGGCGGTGCGGATGGCGATATTCAGGGAGATGTTGCCGCAGTCGCTTAGGTAGCCGATCGCGCCAGTGTAGAGGCCGCGGGGTGATGGCTCGAGCTCTTCGATGATCTGCATCGCCCGGACTTTGGGGGCGCCGGTGATGGATCCGCCGGGGAAGGTGGCGCGGAGCAGGTCGGCGACGGAGCGATCCGTGCGGAGCGTGCCGCGGATGGTGGCGACGCCGTGGTGGACACCGGTGTTTGGTTGTTTTTGGCTTGGGTGGTCCGGCTCTCCGAGCCGGACATTCGATGCTTTGTTGTTCGAGCCAGATGCAATCAGATCAGGCGTCCGGTTCGGAGAACCGGACCACCCTGAGCCGGACCATCCGTGCCGTTCAATGGCGCGCTCTTCATCCACGCGCACGCTTCCGATCTCGCAGACACGTCCGAGATCGTTGCGCATCAGGTCGATGATCATGGCGAGTTCGGCGCGGTCCTTGATGCTGGATCGCAGCTCGGATGGATCGGTGCGTCCAACGCGTGTGCCCTTGATGGGGCGCGTGGTGACGGAGCGCGTGGCAGCGCGGTAGTCCAGGAAGAGTTCGGGGCTGACACTCATCGCTGCGCGCGGGCCGCTGGCGGTTGGAACTTCGAGATACGCCCCGTACCACGGCGCCGCAGCATCCAGCATCGCGCCGAAAAGGGCGCGGGGAGAGCCGCTGAACCCGGCACGGATGCGATGCGACAGATTCACCTGAAAGCAGTCGCCCGCGTGGATGTACTCAACCCCTCGCCCCACGGCGGCGAGATACTCGGCCCGCAAGCGTGCGGGCATCGGCTCGGCCAGTTCATATGTGGCGGCGTTCGTACAGCCCGACGAGATTCGCACGCGATCGAGTAACGCAGCATTCGCGTCCCCGACCGACCACCACCTCTCCGCGCCATGCTCATACGCCAGCGCGCCTGGCACCCGCCACAGCACGATCGACCACGGCCAGTCCGCATCCATCCGATCGTCGGTCATCGCGGCCGACGGCTCGATGGACCGCCCGAGCTCGTATCCGAGCGCGACCATCCACCCGCCAACGAAGGGGACCGGATGCTCTTGGACCGTGCCCGACAGCTGCGTGGACTGGATCGCCGCGGCCAGTCGCCCGAGGGGGTCGGGATCGGACGGCCCAATGAGAATGGGCGGCTCTGGTGATCCCAGAAACGACCATCCCGCCCAGCGGGGGTCTGACCCAGCCCGGGGCACGGAACAGAGGGCGGCGAGGGGTTGTCCTTCTGGCCACCGCCGCAGGGCGTCCCGGGGTGTCGGTGGCGTCTGGAGGGTGGGCAAAAGGGTGCAGCGGGCCTCTTGGCGCATCAACCAAAGGATACGGAGGCAGAGGAGAGGGT